>JBQTJL010000436.1:0-7177 GCA_052387135.1 Methanobacteriota archaeon
AGGTCCACCGGCGCGTCGCCGAACTATTGAAGGCGAAGCTCCCCGGGACCGCGATCGGGAAGGGCGACGAAGGGGCCTGGGTCGCTCCGATCGACGACGAGGACGCGCTGGAGCTCGTGCGACACGCCGCGGACGAGGTCGGCGACGAAGTCGGATTCGAGGTCCGCGTGGCGCTCGATGTTGCGGCGACCGAGCTCTGGGACGGCTCGCGGTACGTCTACCGGAACGCGAAGCGGAGTCCCGCGGAGCAGATCGACTTCATCACAGGGCTCGTGCGGGACCACCGCCTCCTTTCGGTCGAGGACCCGCTCGAGGAGAACGACTTCGACGGGTTCGCGACGCTCGTCTCGCGCGTCGGCGACGACGTGCTCGTCGTGGGAGACGACCTCTTCGTCACGAACCCGGACCGCGTCCTCGAAGGGATCGGCAAGGGCGCCGCGAACGCGGTCCTCGTGAAGCCGAACCAGTGCGGCACGCTCACGACGACGGTCGACACGATCCGCCTCGCCCACGACGCCGGCTACAAGACCGTGGTCTCGCACCGGTCCGGGGAGACGACCGACGACTCGATCGCGCACATCGGCGTCGCGTTCGGCTGCTACGGGATCAAGACGGGGGCGGTCGGCGGCGAGAGGATCGCGAAGCTCAATGAGCTCATCCGCATCGAAGAAGAGCTTTGATCACTCCGCCGGGATCGTGGAGCGGCCGCGCACGCGGTCCATCACGACCTTGATCCCGACCGGGATGAAGAGGAGCCCCAACGTCACCACGATCGACAGGGTCTTCGGCACCTCGAACTCGGTGTAGCCGTAGTAGTGCGCGGTCTCGATCGCGACGAGCTTCAGGCCCACCCAGCCCACCGCGACGTAGGCGAGCTTCTCCAAGGCCGGGAACCAGTCCATGAGGCGCGCCATGTAGCCTGCGGAGAGCCGGAGGAACAGGATCGCGAAGAAGGCGGCGATGAAGATGAGGACGATCTTCTGGGTGAACGCGACCGCGACCAGCACCTGGTCCAGCGCGAAGGCAAGGTCCGCGAGCGAGACGGCGAGCACGATCCCCAAAAAGCTCGAGATCCCGAGGCGGTTCATCAGCGTCGGTTCGTTGCCGTTCCCATGCACGTGGGCCGGTCCCAAGTGGTTCACGGCAAGATAGACGAGGTAGAGGCCGCCCACGAGCCGGATCGCGGCGTTCTCGGCGATGAACGCGACGAGGAAGACGACGAGGACACGGAAGACGTACGCGCCCGCGAGGCCGTACCAGAGGACGCGCTTGCGTTCCTCTGGCGCGACCCGCCGCGACATCGCGGCGATCACCGCGGCGTTGTCGAAGGACAGCATGCCTTCGAGGACGACGAGCGTGAGGATGATCGCGAGGTCGGCCGTCTCGAACTCGTACCCGAAGACCACGGACCCGGGATGCCCTCCTTGACTTTAGGCTTTCCCTGGAACCGGAACGGAGGACCCCGGGAGCAGGGCCCCGCAGTTCGGGCACGTCTCCGGGCGCGGTTCGGGAAGGTCCGCGGCGCAGAAGCCGCAGTGCCGGGCCGGATCCAGCGGCCGGCGGATGAGCCCGGTCGCGAACGCGCGGACGAAAACGATCAAGCCGCAAGCGGCAAGGAGCAAGCCCAGACCCACGCGAGGCGCCGTTCCGAGGCCGGGGGCGAAGCCCCCGTCCGCCATCATGAGGAGCGCGTAGAAGACCAGGAAACCGGAAATGAAGAAGAGGACGAGCGCGCCCCGCGTGAAGCCGCCGGTCCTTCGTGCCGCGGGACGGGGGGTGCGTTTCATGAAGGCTCCACGAAGGCGGGCTCGCATTCGCTCGCCGACCCTGGGGCGATGCGCGCCCCGGGCCTCGCTGCGCTCGGAGGCGAGCCGCCTTCGGCGGCCGAAGGGTGCACGTCTGTCCGGCCTACGGCCAGATCCCGAGCGTGTTCAGCGCCTTCGCGACCCGGTCGACCGCGACGCAGTACGCGCCCGTGCGCCAGTCGATCTTTCTGGAGGTCGCTCCCTTCTGGACGTCGCCGAAGGCCCGGACCATCCGCTCCTCGAGCTTCTGGTTCACCTCGGTCTCGTTCCAGTAGAACTCGTTGAAGCCTTGCACCCACTCGAAGTAGGAGACGGTGACGCCGCCGGCGTTCGCGAGGATGTCCGGGATCAGGAGGACGTCCCGCTCGAACAGGATCTCGTCCGCGTCCGGCGTCGTGGGGCCGTTCGCGCCCTCGACGACGATCTTCGCCTTGATCCGCTTCGCGTTCTCCTTGTGGATCGCGCCTTCGAGGGCGCACGGGGCGAGCACGTCGACCGGGAGCTCGAGGATCTCCTCGTTCGAGACCTCCTTTGCGCCCGGGTACCCGCGGACGGAGCCGTGGGTCTCCTTGTGCTTGCGGACCGCGTGCGGGTCGAGCCCGGACGGATCGTAGATGCCGCCGGAGGAATCCGAGACCGCGACGATCTTGCACCCCAAGACGTCGTGCAGCAAGGTCGCGGCGAAGCCCCCGACGTTGCCGAAGCCCTGGATCGCGACCGTCGCCTTCTTCGCGTTGATCTTCTTGATCTTCATCGCTTCGCGGGCGCAGATCATCACGCCGCGGGAGGTCGCCTGCTCGCGCCCCTGCGAGCCGCCGACGTCCAGGGGCTTCCCCGTCACGACGCCCGTCACGCGGCGCCCCTCGATCTGCGAATACGTGTCCATGATCCAGGCCATCGTCTGGGCGTCCGTGTAGACGTCCGGCGCGGGGATGTCCTGGTTCGGGCCGATGATCTTTGCGATCGCGGCCGCGTACCGGCGGGTGAGCCGCTCGATCTCGCCCTTCGAGAGCTCCTTCGGGTTCACGATGATGCCGCCCTTGCCGCCGCCGTACGGAAGGTCCATCACGGCGCACTTCCAGGTCATCCAGGCGGAGAGCGCGATCACCTCGTCGCGCGTCACGTTCGGGTGGTAGCGGATGCCGCCCTTGTAGGGGCCGCGCGCGTCCGTGTACTGGCTTCGGTAGCCCGTGAAGACCTTGATCGTGCCGTCGTCCATGCGGACGGGGAGCGACACCTCGAGCACCGTCTGCGGGTGCTTGAGGACGGCGAGCGTCGACTCGTCGAGGTTCAGGATCTTTGCGGCTTTCTCGAGCTGTCGGTTCGCGATCTCGAGCGGGTTCATCGTGGCATTCGCCATGAAAGTCCACTCCAATCCAGGGCTACGCGGGTATTGGCGCACCCTCTAAATAGCTTGCGGCCCTCGCCATGGAGGCCCGCGAGCAGGAGAAGGTTTTTGTACGGGGGGTCCGTTCGCCGGGACGGTGCTTGGGATGCCTGAAGGCGACCCGCAAACATCCGGTCCGGGAAATGTCGAAGCGATCATCCTCCTCAAAGTCGACACCCAGAAGGCGGATGAGATCGCGGACAAGCTTGCGAAGTTCGCCCAGATCCAACACGCCTACCTCGTCACCGGCGAGGACGACCTCGTGGTGAAGACGGCGTTCAAGACGTACCGCGAACTCAAGGACTTCATCATCAAGCGCCTGGCCCCCCTCGAGGGGATCCAGGACACGAAGACCATGATGGTCGTCACGACGTACAAGGAGAACGGCAAGGTACTGGGGTAGTCGCCCGCCTCACCACGCCTCCTTGATGGGTTCGATTCGGTGTACCCCCCCAGTCGACCTTTTGTTCTCGGGCCTCGTTGAAGGCGGCATGACGGAACGCCTGTCCCTTGCCTCCTACAAGAGCCCCGTCGGCCGCCTCAACCTCGCCGCGACCCCTCGCGGCCTCGCGCGCCTCAACTTCGGCGACGAGAAGGCCTTCGAGGCCGACGTCGCGAACGCGCTCGGTCCCGCAGAATGGAACGAGAAGGCGCTCGCCCCCGTGATCGACGAGCTCGCGGAATACTTCGCGGGTCGCCGCAAGCGGTTCGACGCGACGCTCGACGTCCGCGAAGGGACCGCGTTCGAGCGCGGCGTCTGGAGAGAGCTTTCGACGATCCCCTACGGCGAGACCCGGTCGTACGGCTGGATCGCGGAACGGATCGGGAGCCCGAAGGCCGTGCGCGCGGTGGGCCGGGCGAACGGGAAGAACCCGATCGCGATCGTCGTGCCGTGCCACCGCGTCGTCGCGGCGGACGGCGGCCTCGGCGGGTATTCGTGCGGGCTCGAGCCCAAGGAGAAGCTCTTGGCGCTCGAAGGGGTCGCAAAGGAGCAGGGCCGAGGCTGGCTCACGGGCCCGAAAGGCTCGCCTTGAGTTCCGCGAGCTTCTTTTCGACCTCGCCCACGAGGAGGAGGGCGGTGCGCGCGTCGAGCGGGGCCGCAGGCGCGGCATCGCGCACCCGAAGGCCGTGCTTCAGGAGATCGAGCATCTGGCCCAAGTCGGAGCCGCCCCACTCGCTCGTGTGGCCGAACTTCTCAATCGCGGCCTGCGGCTGGTTCAGCCACGTCTTCGACCGCCCCCCGTGAAGGATGCCGCGGTCATGGAGGAGCTGGAACACGGCCGCCACGTCTTCGGCCTTCATCGCGTCCGACTCGATCGAGAGCGACACGTGCTTCTCTCCGCCCTTCTCGTCGTAGCGGAACAGCGCCGACACCTGGTTCGCGCTCGCGGTCGCCGCGTCCACGCCTTCGAGCTTCCGGCCGAGCTTCAGCTTGGTCTCCCACTCGGACATGAAGACCGGATATGAGCTTCGCGATATGAGCTTCGCGATATGGGTCCATATCAGCGGCCCGAAGGGCCGCACATATCCCATCTCGCCGCGAAGCGGCTCATATCATACCTTCGGCTCTCTCGCCGGCGGCACCTTCAAGGGCGGTGGCTGCCCGATCTGTTCGTCCGCGAACTGCTCCTCCTCGGTCGAGCCCTTGAGCGCGAGCGTCGAGGCCTTTCCGCCCGAGATCACCTGCGCGACCTCGTCGAAATACCCCGTTCCGACCTCGCGCTGGTGCTTCACGGCCGTGTAGCCGACCTTCTCGAGGGCGATCTCGTGCTCTTGGAGCTTCACGTACGCGCTCATCCCCTCCTCCGCGTAGCGCTCGGCGAGCTCGTACATCGACGCGTTCAGCGAGTGGAAGCCCGCGAGCGTGATGAACTGGAAACGGTACCCCATCTCCCCCAAGGCCTGCTGGAACCCGCCGATCGTCTTGTCGTCCAGGTACTTCTTCCAGTGGAACGACGGAGAGCAGTTGTACATGAGGAGCTTTCCGGGGAACTTCGCGTGGACCGCCTTCGCGAACCGCTCCGCCTCGGCGAGGTCCGGCTTCGAGGTCTCGAACCAGAGGAGGTCGGCGTACGGCGCGTACGCGAGCGAGCGCTCGATCGCGGATTCGAGGTTCGCCTCGACGATCGCGAATCCCTCGGGGGTCCGCTCGCCCGTGCAGAACCGCCGGTCCCGCGGGTCGACGTCGCTCGTAAGGAGCGTCGCGCCGAGCGCGTCCGTGCGGGCGACGATCAGCGTCGGCACGCCGCAGACGTCCGCCGCGAGCCGCGCCGCGGTGAGCGTGCGGATGTGCTGCGAGGTGGGGACGAGCACCTTTCCGCCCATGTGGCCGCACTTCTTCTCGGAGGCGAGCTGGTCCTCGAAATGGACGCCCGCGGCGCCCGCCGCGATCATCCCCTTCATCAATTCGAACGAGTTCAGCGGTCCGCCGAACCCGGCCTCGGCGTCCGCGACGATCGGCACCATCCAATCCCGCGTGTGGTTTCCTTCGACCCATTCGACCTGGTCCGCGCGCCGCAGCGCGTTGTTGATCCGGCGCACGACCTCGGGGACCGAGTTTGCGGGATACAGGCTCTGGTCCGGGTACATCTCGCCGGAGAGGTTGTTGTCCGCCGCGGTCTGCCAGCCGGAAAGATAGATCGCCTTCAAGCCCGCCTTCACCATCTGGACCGCCTGGTTCCCCGTGAGCGCCCCGAGGGCGGGGACATAGAGGTCCTTGTGCATGAGGTGCCACAGGCGTTCCGCGCCGTGCCGCGCGAGCGAGTGTTCAACGACGACCGACCCGCGAAGACGCACGACGTCCGCCCCCGAGTAGTCGCGGCGGATCCCCTTCCAGCGCGGGTCCGACCGCCAGGTCCGTTCGATCGTCTCTGCCTGTTCGCGGGTCTTCTCGATCACGTTCATGCGGGCGTCTCCATCGGTTCGAGCAGGTCGTAGGCGGGGATCGTGAGGAAGTCGACGAACGGGTCCTGCAGCGCGACCTCCAGGAACACCCGGGCCGCCTCGTCGAAGCGCTGCAAACGATACGACTCGTCGCCGATTTCGAGGCGGATCTTCGAAAGTTCCTCGCGGAGCAGGGCGCGGACGAACTCCGGCGAGACCACGGTCCCGTCCTCGAGGCGCGCGCCGTGCCGGATCCACTGGAAGACCTGCGAGCGCGAGATCTCGGCGGTCGCGGCGTCTTCCATGAGGTTGTGGATCGCGGCCGCGCCCGTCCCCGAAAGCCACGCCGCGATGTACCGCGTGCCGACCTCGACGTTCGTGCGGAGGCCCTTCGTCGTGACGCGGCCGCCCGGGACGCGCACATCGAGGAGGTCCGCCTCGGTGACCCGGAGGCCTTCCTCGGGGATCCGCGACAGTTGGTTCGGGCGAGTCCCCAAGACGCGGTCGAACGCCTCCTTGGCGACGGGCACGAGGTCCGGGTGCGCGACCCACGTCCCGTCGAAGCCGTCGCCCGCCTCGCGGTCTTTGTCCGCACGGACCGCCGCGAGGGCCGCCGCCGTCACGTCCGCGTCCCGGCGGTTCGGGATGAACGCGGCCATTCCGCCGATCGCGTGCGCGCCGCGCGCGTGGCAGACCGCGACGAGGCGGCGCGTGTAGGCGCGCATGAACGGGACCGTCATCGTGACCTGGGCCCGGTCCGGAAGCAGGAAGTCGGGGCGGTCCCGGAACTTCTTCACGATCGAGAAGATGTAGTCCCAGCGACCGGCGTTCAAGCCGCAGACGTGGTCCCGGAGCTCGTAGAGGATCTCCTCGACCTCGAAGGCGGCGAGGATCGTCTCGATGAGGACCGTCGCCCGGATCGTGCCGCGGGAAAGGTCGAGCGTGTCCTCCGCGAGCACGAACGCCTCCTTCCAGAGGCGCGCCTCAACGTGCGACTCGAGCTTCGGGAGATAGAAGTAGGGGCCGCTGCCCCGCGCGCGGAGCGCCGCGTGGTTGTGGAAGGCGTAGAGGCCGAAATCGAAGAGGGAGGCCGAGACCGGTT
>JBQTJL010000437.1:0-3935 GCA_052387135.1 Methanobacteriota archaeon
CGCGACCGCCGCGAGCGGGCTTACGGTCCCGTTCCCGTACGAGGTCGCGTTCACGAGGTTCTGGAGCGTCTTTCCGGTCTGCGACGGCTCGTTCTCGATCGCGGCCGGCACGTCGTGGGCCCCGACCGGGGGCATCGTCGCCGTGTTCTCGAGGATGCACCGCGTCTCGTTCGCGTCGAGCCCGGCCACGTCGCGGCTCCGCATGAGCGCGGCGATCCCGGTGACGAACGCGGCCGCGATGCTGTTCCCGTGCGTGATCCGGTAATCGACGAGGTCGACGCTGCCCGTAAGGTCCGCCGAGGGGCCCGCCGTGTGCGTCGTCGTCACGGCCGTACCGGGCGCGGCGAGGTCGACGAAGCTCCCGGGGCAGGCGCCCTTTGCAAGCGTCTTCCCGGGATTCAAGCCGTTCACCGCGATCACGCCGGTCCGGTTCGCCGGCGCGTACGTGCAGTCGGAGAATCCAGGGTCTTTGTTGTTCTTCGCGGCCGCCACCACGAGGGCCTTCTTGTTCAGCGCGTTGTGGATCGACTGGTCGAGGCGGGTCATGTTCGCGGCCGAGGACGGGAAGTCCGCGTCGCAGCTCACGCTGAGGTTGATCACGTGCGCGCCCTTCTCCACCGCGACGTCGATCGCCTCGGAGAGGTTCACGCAGTTCAGCCGCGTGTTGTTCACGCGGAGGATGTGGAGCGTGACGTTCGCAAGGCCCGCGATGCCCTGCTCGTTCCCTTGGCCTGCGGCGATGACGCCGGCCATCTCGGTCCCGTGGCCGTCGAGGTCCTCGGGGTTCTCGTCGTTCTGGACGAAGTCGTGGCCCATCTCGATCGTGACGCCCGCAAAGTCCGGGTGCAGGCGCCGGATCCCCGTATCGATCACGGCGACCTTCACGCCGGTCGATCCGGTCGTGAGGGCCCACACGGACGGGACGTCGTATTCGGGGATGTACCACTGGAGAGGAAGCAGGGGGTCCGCGGTGGGGAACTTCCGACCCGCGATCGTTTCCGAGAACTCGGCCGCGGCGGCGGGCGCGAGCGCGGCCGCAAGGAGCGCCGACGCCACGAATGCGGCGAAGGTCTGGCCACGTCCACGCACGTTCGTCTGCAAAGCAACACCCATGCCGTCCTCTGCAGGACGCAAAGGTACGGCACGATCCACGTGGGTTTGTGGGCTTATACGTCTTGCTGAACGCGGCCTGACACGCCCTTAGAACGGTCCTTGACCACCGGCAGGGGAGGAAGCACAAGGTATATTGCCTGCGAGACGAACGGTCGCCCGCCGGTCGAAAGATCGGCTCGTTGCCGTGCTGTGGTTGGTCATGAAGGCCGTACGCTCTCTCCATCTAGGCGTCCTCCTTGCCGCGCTCCTTTTCGCGCCGGCCGCCCTCGCCGCCGTCGAGGAAGACCGGTCCGCCTACGTAGACAGTGAAGGACTGCGCGCCGCCGGGGCCACCTTCGGGGACCAGTCCGCCGGGCCGTTCCAGACGACCTCGGACGGCGCCGCGCTTTCCGTCTCCGCCGAAGCGCCGCTTGCGAAGACCGAATCCGACACGGGCGCGAAGGCCTCCGCCGCCGGCGTCTTCGACTACGTCCGGGGCCGCTCGTCCGAGACCACCGGCGTCCTCCGGGCCGCCGCCTCCGCGGTCCCCGGCACGACCGTCGCCGCGCCGGCGACCGACGCCGGGATCGACGGCGCCGAGGTCCTCTCGACCGGGATCACCGACGGCGGCGAAGCGTTCGCCGCAGGCCTCGGGTCCGCCTACAAGGAATCCTTCGGCGTCCTCCGCTTCCTCTGCCAGGCCGGAAGCGCCTGCCGAGAGGAGGACACGAACGGCGTGGACGAGCTCGACGGCGCGCTCACGACCGTCGACAACCGCGCCCGGCCCACCGTCGAGTCGGCCGCGGGCGCCTTCCGGTCGGCATCGGGCGACGGCGCCGACCTCCTCCGGACGACCGGCGAAGCGACCGGGTCGACCGCCGGGACCGCCGCGGGACACGCCGCGTCCGCCGCGACCCCCGCCTGCGGGACCTTCGGTGCCTGCGTCGGCGGGCTCCTCCCGAACGACCCCGCCTCGTTCTCGACGCTCTCCGTCTCCACCTCCGGGCTCTCCGACCTCGAAGAGGCGACCCGGCTCGACGTCACCGTCGGCGTCGCGTGGGGCCTCATCCCCCGCGCGACCGGGCTCCTCGGCCTCTCCACCGAGGTCGACGTGGGCTCGGCCGCAGAACTCGACCTCTCCGTCCTCGGGATCGAGGCCGACGCCCCCTCGGACGTCGAGGCCGCCGCGGCTCCGGTCGCCGCCGGCGTCCGGAGCGGGCTCGCGTCCGCCCTCTTCCGCGCGATCGAGGGCCTCCTCGGCGGGGTCCTCGGCGACGACGCGGCGACCTCCACCCCTCGCGTCCAGACGTCCGCCGGGACGCGGACCGTGCTCGACCACGTGACGACCCCGACCGCGATCGTCGCGGCCGGCGCGTTCCTCTCGTTCCTTCTCACGCTGCTTCCGCTCTATTCCCGCATCAACAAGGAAGACGGGCTCGAGAACGCGAAGCGGAAGGAGATCTACGAGATCGTCACGGCCTCGCCCGGCGTCACGATCAGCGAGGTCGCCCGCCGCTCCGGGGTCTCCCACTCGACCGCAGCGTACCACCTCGGCCGCCTCGCCGACCTCGGACTCGCGGTCGCCTCCGGCGACGGGAACCGCGTCCGGTACTTCCGGAACGGTGGGCGCGTCACCGACGAAGAGCGCCGCCTCCTCACGGTCCTCCAGAGCCCCGAGGTCCTCCGCGTCTACGAGTACATCGCCCACCACCCCTGGTGCTACCGGGCCGAGATGGCGGAATCGCTCTCGGTCGCGACGCCGACCGTGAACTGGCACCTCCGGCCGCTCCTTGCGACCGGCCTCGTCCAGGAGAGCCGGAACGGCCGGAACGCCTACCTTACGGCCGACACGAAGCGGTTCCAGTCCCTCTACGCGGGGCTCCGCTCGAAGCTTTCCACCTCGGATCTCCCGGTCCCCGCGGCCCTCCTCTCCGAGGGCGATGCGCGCCCAGACCATGCGACGCCCGCTCCCGCGGTCGCCCACGGGGGTGCGGCATGAGCGAGGCCATCGCCGAACCCGCCGCGCCGCCGATGCCCGGGAACGGTCTCCGGGAAGCCGCGACCGGCACGCCGGCAGAGCTCCGCGAACTGAAGGTCCGGATCCCCGTCCGCTACCACGCCCAGCTCCGGGCCCTCAAACTCGTCGGCGGCCGCCCCGTCCATGAGGTCTTGACCGAGGCGCTCGAGCACTATTTCCGGACGCATCCGGAAACCGAAAACCGTCTATAGGAGCCCCCCGCTTCTCCCCTGATTCCCGTTGAGGGCTTCTGAAGCGCCGCCGGTGCTGTTCCTCGCGTTCCTCTTCACGCTCTCGATCGGCCTTGCGGTCGCGATCTGGCCCACGTATTCGGCCCAGAACTACCGCGCCTTCGAGGACCCCGAGGACGTCCGGAACCCGCTCTATTACCTCGTGATCGTCGTCGCGTTCACCGCGTTCCTCCTGCTTCTTGCAAAATACCGATGGCAGCGCGTGATCCAGATCATCATCCTCGGCGCGGTCTTCGCGACGATCTTCTACGTCCTCTACCCGCTTCTCTCGCTGGCGCTTGTGCCGCCGCTTCCCGCCGTCCTCGGCCTCGCAGTGGCGATCGTCCTTGCCGCCCTCCTCTACTTCTATCCGGAATGGTACATCATCGACGCGGTCGGCGTCCTCGTCTCCTCCGGCGCCGCGGCGATCTTCGGGATCTCGTTCGGGCTCCTTCCCGCGCTCGTCCTCCTCGTCGCCTTCGCCGCCTACGACTTCATCGCCGTCTATCGCACGAAGCACATGATCGACCTTGCGGACAGCGTGCTCACGCTGCGGCTCCCGATCATGCTCGTCGTCCCGAAGACGCGCCGGTACA
>JBQTJL010000438.1:0-6681 GCA_052387135.1 Methanobacteriota archaeon
GGAACAGCAGACCGGGCCGAACGCGACCAATCTTCGACTACGACTTCCCGCAAGGGAGTCAGCGAGGCAACGGTCGGCGTCGGCCCGGCCTCCAAACCATTCCACCCACGGAACAACCGGGTCAGGACCCCGTCGATTTCGTCCGGGGGCGTTTCATGGCATCTTCGCTCCGCCCTGCGCCTCGCTCCCTTCGGTCGCTTCGGCTTCCCGCTTCCCGCTTCCGAGGGAGTCGCAACCTCACGAAAAGAATGATGGCCCCCTCCGAACTCCCGACCGCCCATGCCGCCCCGCAATCTGCATGACCTTCGGATCTGGCGCGAGAGCGTCCGGCTGGCAGCCCAAATCGACAATCTGACGTCCGCGTGGCCCGCGCATCGCCAGTTCGGACTCGCCGATCAGATGCGGAGGGCAGCCGTCTCGATTGCCGCGAACCTGGCCGAGGGAGAAGGACGGACGTCTCCCAAGGAACGCCTTCGTTTTGGCTCCATCGCGCTGGGCTCCGCGCACGAACTGTACACCCTTCTCGCGATTGCCAGCGAATCCGGCCAGATGTCCGTCGAGGAGGCCGATGGTTTCATTCCCCAAGTAGACTCGCTGATCATGCGTTTGCATGCGTTCCTCGACGCGCGAGCTCAGATGGCGGGAAGCAGGTAGCGGGTGGCGGGTAGCCGGCCGGTTGGCCGGTCTTGGTGCCGTCCATCCGCCCGGCTCCCTGCTTCCCGCTTCCCGTTCCCGAAACATCGTGGGAAGCGTGGTCAATGCCTCGACGCAAGCCTTTAAGCCGCCTCTGGGCGACCCTTTCCCATGTCGGATTCGGTCCTTTCGCCGCGCGTCCTTCATCGCGCGGGCGCCGGCCTCTTCATCGGGTCCCTCGCGTTCCTGCTTGCCGGCACGGCCGCGGCGTGGCTCCGGATCGATCCCGACCTCACGAAGACCGGGCTTCTCCTTGCCGGCGCCGCCCTCGTCGCCTTCGTCCTCTCGCTCCTTTCGCTCGTCGCCGCGCGCCTTTCGGACCCGCACCGGGCACCGTCTTCGCTCCCGCTCGCGGGGTGGGCGAGCCGGATCGCCGGCTGGGGCGCCGTCGGGACGGGCATGTTCCTCGTGACGCTCGCGTTCCTCGAATGGCGTTCGGGCCCCCCGGACGACCAGGAGGCCCTGATCGCGCTCCGCCTCGTCGGGGTCGGCGTCGCGTTCGCGCTCGCGGGCCTTGCGCTCTTTGCCGTGGGCCACCTCCACCTCGTCACCTCGCACGGCCGGGCCCGGCGCCCGGTCGACGCGACGATCCTCGCGGTGCTCGTCCTCTTTGCGGCGCTCGCCGCGAACCCCGGCGTGGTCGGTGTCGACCTTGCTTCCGAATCCGAGACGACCCACGACGAGCTCGAGCGCCTGTCGTACCCGGAGGCGCTTCCGACGCCGCCCACGTCGGTCGACCTCTTCGACGGCCGGCTGCAGGCCTCCGCGAAGGTCCCGCTCCTTGGCGTCGCCGTGAACGGCCCCGGCTCGCGCTCGGGCCACGAGTTCACCGTCGACCCCCTTTCGTTCGTCGCGGTCGCCGAGGTCCGCTGGGACACGGGACACCCGCTCATGCTCCTTCTCGAGGAGACCCAAGCCGGAGAATGGGTCCCGATCGCCGAGACGAACGGCACCTCCCCGCTGCTCCTTGCGTCCTACGTGATGCCGTCCGGGACGTTCCGGGTCCGGGTCTTCCCCGCGGGCGACGCCGAGGTCATCCCCGACCTCCAGTTCCAGGGCGCCGTGAGCCTGTTTGCGGGGCTCCCCGCGGCCGACTACCGCGTCCTCTGATGATACTTATTTTATACTTATTTAGTAAGTAGTATCCGCCGCGCCCCCGGCCCTCGCCCGCGCCCTAGCCCTCGCCCGACCCGCGCAGGGCAAGCGTGGTGGGCATCGTTCGTTCATGAACAGTGATATAGGGTCGCGCCCATCGCTATTTGAAGTTCCGATGGGCCGCCCCACCACCCACCCCCTCGTTGCGAGCCTCGCCGCTCTCGCGCTCGCCCTCTCCGGCTGCCTTTCCGGCCAGAGCGGGGACGCCGAGACGATCCGGCGGCTCGACCAGCCCGCCGCGACCGCGGTCGCAAGCACCGGGCTCGGGGGCATCCAAGGGCTCGTCACGGACGCCGCGGTCGTCCCGATCGGCGGCGCCAAGGTGTCGCTCGTCGAGGCCGGCTTCGAGTCGACCGTCGCGCCGGACGGTTCGTTCGCCTTCTCGCTCCTTGCGCCCGGCCTCTACACGCTCGTCGTGAACGCCGAAGGATACCACCTCGAGTCGCGCCCGGTCACGGTCGAGGCGGGCCGCGTCACCGTGGTCGACTTCGTCCTCACGCGGATCGCGGTCGAGGTCCCGCGCGTCGATGTCCTCGAGTTCGCAGGGTTCCAAGAGTGCGCCTTCCTCGTCGGATGGGACCTTCGCGGCACGCTGCCGGACCCGATGCTTCCGTACGACGCCCGCTTCTTCTTCGCCGGCCTCACCGTCTGCAGTCTCCCGAACTCGGCGTTGGGCTCGAACGCGACGAACGACAAGTTCCTGTTCACGTTCGGCCTTGCGCCGAACGCGGAGACCATCGTCGCCGAGATGGACTGGAAGGGCGCGAGCCCCGCCGCCGGCTCGATGTCGTTCCCGATCGAGGTCTCCGGGATCAACAACGACGACTCCGCGACGTTCGCCGAGCCGGTCGGAAAGCCCCCGCTTCAGGCGGTCATCCCGCGCGACCGCATCCTCGAGATCGACGCGAACCTCACCGAAAACTGCGAGGACGTGGGCGACCAGTACTGCGGATTCGACTTTGCGAACGCCGGCGGCGAGATCCAGATCCGGGCGTTCCCGTGGCTGGACTGCCTCCACCCGGCGGCGGGGGGGTGCGCCAACTTCCAGCAACCCTTCAACGTGTTCGTGTCCCTCTTTTATAACCGGGCCGCCCCGCTCGATTATACACTGCTGGGGTAAGATTTATGAGCGAAGAAAAGGACTCGGCCCCCACCGGAGGCATGTCGTCATGCGGCCCCTGCTAGTGTTCGTGCTCCCCGCGTTGTTCCTTGTCGCCCCGCCGGCCACGGCCCAGGCGGACGAGGACGTAGGATACGGCGGAGCCCCCGTCGAGATCGTCCTCTATGGCCACATCTACGATCTCTTGAACAAGGTCCCGATCAACACTCAGCCGCCGATCGACCTCGACCTTGCGAAGGGGTTCCTCCTTCCCACGCTCTCGAAGTCGGCGCCCGGGATCGGGAACGAGCAGAACAAGCTCTACCTCTGGGCGACGCCGGGCTTCGTCGAATACAACATCTCGACGAAGTCGCCGCGCCTCCACCCCGAGATCGGGATCTCGACCGACGTCGAGCTCGACAAGGGCAAGTCGGTCATGGGCTATTGGTACATGTCCGCGGACGCGCTCGAGTCGACCGTCACGGGCGAGCCCCCGGTCCACGTCGGCGCCCTTCCGCATCTTACCGTCCGTGCCACGATGCGCACCGGCTCCGGTCCGGGCTCGGACCTCGAGGCCGGCCAGGTCATCGCGGTGGGCGAGACCACGATGGACGTCGTGAACCTCCCCGGACAGGCCGAGGTCTACGAGTTTGTGGTCGACCTCGGGAAGCCCTTGATGGACATCCCGCGGGACGACGCGTTCAACGTGAAGTTCGAGTGGTTCCAGCTCGAGAACGGCGAGGAGAAGAGCGTCGACCGGCAGTGGAACCTCCACACGGGCGCGAAGTTCCCGAACCGCGTCGTGCTGCAAGTGGCGAACCCGATCCACCTTTTGTTCGTCCACCCGCAGTTCGTGGGCGCGAACAAGGTCGCGATCCACACCCAGTTCAATAGCCCGTTCGGGAACTACGACGTGGACCCGGCGAGCCTGAAGCTCACGATCGAGGGCCCGACGCGCCCCTCGCGGGTCTCCGAGCCGATCATCGTGCAGCACACGTACATCCACAACCACCACCAGGACCCGGTCGACGTGTCGTGGGTGTGGGACTTCCGGGCGGAGAACGCCCTTCCGGGCGAGTACAAGGTCACCGTGACCGGCGCGAACCTGCAGAAGAACGCGGTCGCGACGAAGAGCGCGATCTTCACGATCAAGGAAGGCGGCCGCGTCGGCGACGCGATCGGCTCCGGCGGCAACATCATCCTTCCCGCGAGCGTCGGCGGCGAAGAGGTCGCGGAAGAGGATCCCGCGACGCCCGCCGCGCCGTTCGGATTCCTCTTGATCGCTGCGTTCGTCGGAGCGCTTGTCGCGCGCCGGCGGAAATGAACGGGAGATGAGACGGAAATGAACGGAGATGCAAGACCTCGCGTCATCACATCCCTCATATCCGTCCTATCCATCGTCTCCGTCGTCCTCTCCGGTTGCATCGGCCAAAGCGACAGCCTCGCCCTGACCGAGGCGTCGAGCGGGACGCCCGGGCTCCCCGTGGCCGTCTTCTCGGTGTCGCCCATCCGAGGCGAGCAGGCGACCCTGTTCACGTTCGACGGGACCGGGAGCAAGGGCTCCGGACTTGCGTACGCGTGGGAATTCGGCGACGGCGACGTCGCACGCGGCGACGTCGTCACCCACCAGTTCCGCTACACGAACAACCTGTACGCCGTGAAGCTCGTCGTGACGGACGCGTCCGGCCTCGCCGGTGAAACGACCGTTGCGGTCCCGGTCGGGACCGGCGTGAACGGCGTGCCTTCGGTGACGCTCACCACGGCCGCGAAGCGCTGGGTCGAGGCGGGGACGCCGATCCCGCTCGACGCAAGCCAAGCGTCCGACCCCGACGGGGACCCGTTGACGCACCGCTGGTCGTACCAGAAGATCCTCGGTGGAGCTTCGGACGGCCACGCGCACGACCACGGAGACGGCGCCGCGCACGCCGAAGAACGGACCGGGCCCGAGGTCCCGATCTCCGGGGACGCCGCCACGATCCAGCACGCCTTCGCCGAGGAAGGCCTCTACAAGGTCCTCGCGACGGTCCTCGATCCGAAGGGCGGCCGGGCGACCGACGTCTTCCGCGTGAAGATCAGCGATTTCGTCCCGAAGGACGTCTTCACGCTCGAAGGCGAAGGCATGCTCCACGTGGGCACGACCGGGAGCTCGGTGGGCGCCTTGGTCTACAACGCGACCGAGCCGAAGAGCACGTACCAGATCGACTCGGACGTCTACGAATTCATCCTCCGGTACCCCGGCCGCGCGAACCTCACCCTTTCGTGGGACGGCGGCCCGGCCGGGGCGAACGACCTCGACTTCGACCTTCGGAACGTCGTCACCGGCGAGCACGTCGCCGTGGGCGCGGGCCGGAGCGTCCCGGGAGGCGGCGCGGCGGAGACCGGCGGGTTCGACCTTCCCGCGGGCGAGTACGTCCTTCTCGTAAAGGCGTACACCGGCGCCGAGGTCGCGTACGCCCTTTCGATGGTCGTCGCCCTCACGATCGATCCGGACATCGAACCCTACCAACGATCCATGAACGCTTGACGGAGGTATCCCACATGTCAGAAAGGAACAGAACGGAAGAAAGGAAGGGGCCGGAGCGCAGCCGCCGTTCACTCATGCCCGTCCTTTCCGTCTTCTCCCTCCTTTCCGTCATGGTGATCGGCGGTTGCGTCGGCGGCTCCGAGGAGGAGGTCGGCCCGGCCACCGTGCGGCAGGACCTCCAGTCGCAGGCGAACGTGAACACGGCCTTGGGCGGCGTCCAAGGCCTCGTCACGGACCCCGCGATCGTGCCGCTTGCGGACGCGCTCGTCACGATCGTGGAGACGGGGAAGGAGACCCGGAGCATCGCGGACGGCTCCTTCGCGTTCAGCCTCCTTTCGCCGGGCACGTACACGCTCGTCGCGTCGCTCGAAGGGTACGAGACCGTCCAGAAGGGGATCGAGGTCCGCGCGGGCTCCGTCGCGGTCGTCGACTTCGTCCTCGCGCAGCTGGCCTCGCAGCAACCGTACCACGACGTCCTCGAGTTCGCGGGTTTCGTCGAGTGCAGTGTTGCATATCCGCCGTCACCGGTAATCGGTCAGGCCTTCTCGGTCTGCTCGCTCCCGAACGGCGTTTTGGGCGATAACGCCACCAACGACAAGTTTGCTTTCGTGTTCGACAGCGGCCCGAATCCGAGCACATGGGTCTTCGAGTTGAAGTGGGGACCCACGGTGCCGACGGCTCAGGCGATGTCTCTCGTGGTGGAACCGGATCCACTGTTCAACGATTTGCCCGTTCGCTACGGGGTCGCTCGCGGAAAAGGCCCGCTGCACCTACGCGTGGACCGAGAGAAGATTGAAGAGGTGGACGCCAATTTCACCAAGCTCTGCGGCGGAGAAGAAGAAAGCGTCCGGGACGCCGACGCATATTGCAGGGACTTGTATGCCGAGAAGGGCGGCCCCCTCCTCACTCGCGCCTTCGTGGCGAATCGTGCTCTCGCGGACGACCCGCCGAACATCGGTGTCGCTTTCCAGCAAGATTATACGCAATATGCCAGCATGTTCTACCACGCGCCCGCACCCGCGGAATGGAGCGTTGTGAGCGGCTCTACGTGACGGTCATGCCTCTGGTCCCGCAAGGTACCCCGGCATCCGTGAGGGATGGTCGAAGGTAGGCGGGGGTTCTTTGTTTTCGGTTTTGGTTAGCGCCCCGTTCCAGCTGCTCAACTCGAAGCGTGAATTATCGACCGGGCCGAATGACCAACACGGCGTGA
>JBQTJL010000439.1:0-4152 GCA_052387135.1 Methanobacteriota archaeon
GGAGCGTGAGCTTCGACTTCGTCGCGCGTCGGGACGACGTCCTCGTGCTCGTGAAGGTCCTTTCGAACGTCGATTCCCTCTCCCTACCGGTCGCGACCGAGACGCGCTTCCTTGCGCGGATGCTCGACGGGCACCCGCTGATCGTGGGCACGCGGTCGTCGAGCGGCGACCTCGACCGCGGCGCGGTGTACCTTCGCCACGGCATCCCGGTCTTGTCGTACGAGACGTTCGAGGACTGGGTGCTCGAGGGCCTTCCCCCGCTCGTCTACGCCGCGCCGGGCGGCTTCTACGTGAACGTCGACGGGGCGACGCTTCGCCGCATCCGCGAGGAACGGGGGCTCTCCCTTGGTGCGCTCGCCGAGGCGGCCGGCGTCTCGCGGCGCGCGATCAGCATGTACGAAGAAGGGATGGGCGCGATGGTCGAGGTGGTCGAACGCCTCGAGGCCTTCCTCGACGCGCCCCTTGCGACCCCGTTCGACCCGTTGTCGCTCGTCCCCGAGAAGGTCGCCGCGGTCGACCGTCCGGCGCCTGGCGAGGCCCCGCTCGACGCGCTCGAGCGCGAGGTCTACCGGTTCCTCGAAGGCCTGGGCTACGAAGTGACCCAGACCTCCCGCTCGCCGTTCAACGCGATCTCGCGCCGCAAGCGCGCCCTGTTCCTCACCGGCGTCTCCGAGGTCGACGCCGACCTCGTCCGCAAGGCGCGCCTCGTCCAGAGCATCAGCTCGGTGATCGAGCGCCCCGGTGTCTTCTTCTTGAAGACCCGGAAGAGCCGGGTCGAGATCGAAGGGACCCCCGTGATCGACCGGGACGACCTCGTGCGGCTGCGGGAGCCCGAAGACGTGGTGGACCTTATCCGGGACCGCCGGCGCACGGCATAACTATAAATCCCATAAGGGAATGCGAGCCTCTCATGCCCGCCGCGATCTTCTGCCCGAAGTGCGACAAGAAACTCCGGGGCGAGAACCACCTCTGCCAGCCCACCGCTCTGGTCTGGGCGAAGCGCCGCCGCGACGCGCGCGCGCCGAAGCCGGAAGCGAAGAAGTAGGGCCCCGCGGAACCCGCGGGCGTCGTTTTTCTCCTCGCACGACGCATCCCTCTCGATGCGTCGCTCCGCGCGGTCCGCCGTCCCCGCGCTCCTTCTCGGCGCCACGTTGCTTTCGTCCCCGTCGGGCCTTCTCCTTCCGTCGGCCCCGTCCCTCCTCCCGGCCTCGCCTCCCCGCGATGCCTTCCTCCTCGGGCTCGACGCCGCGGCGCTCCCCGACCTTTCCGGGCTCGGTGTGACGCCGGACCTTGCGATGGTGTGGGCCGGCGCGTGGATCCTCCGCGATGGACCGTCCGCGCTCGACCACGACCTCGCGCGTCTCCAGGCCGCCCGCGTCACGCCGGTCGTCCAGTTCTACCATTGGGGCGACGACCTTTCGCCCGCCTGCTTCGGGAGCGGCTGCTTCTCCGAGGCGCACGGCGTGTGGAAGGACCGCGCGGGCTGGCGGCTCCTTGCCGACCTCGTCGCGGAACGGCTCGCGGAGCACCTTGCGGGCGCTCCTGCGTACATCGTGCTCGAGACCGAGTTCAACAAGGGCGGCATGGCGGCCCACGAACCGTTCGACGCGGCGCTCGCCGAGATGACCGAGCGCCTCCGGGCCGGATACCCGGCGGCCCGCGTCGTCCTCGGGTTCGGAACCTGGGCGCACGAAGACTGGGGCGCGTTCGACCGCGCGGCCGCCGCGGCCGACGCGATCGGCGTGCAGGGGCTTCGAGGCTCGACCCGCGGCACGCTCGAAGAATATCGGGCCCTCGACGAGGCCCTATATCTCGGCGCCAAGGAGGCGGAGGGGCGCTTCGGAAAAACGATCCTCCTCGACGACGTGGGCCTCTCGAGCTTCCCCGAGCCCGCGTTCCGGCGCGAGCAGGAGCACGCGCTCGCGCGGATCCTTTCGAGGATCCCGGAATTCTCGCGCGCAGGCGTCGAAGGGCTCGTCTACCGCGGACTCCGGGACGTGCCCACGATGGACCCGGCGAACCACTTCGGCGAGGCCGAACGCCATTGGGGACTCGCGGATGCGGACGGCGCGCCGAAGCCCGCGCTCGGGGCCTTTCTCCAAGCGATGGTGGCGCATCAAGGGACGGCGCCCACGTAGAGCGATGCCCGGTCCCAGCCGCGCGCCTCGTCGACCGCGACGAGGAAATCGTAGACGGTGCCGGTCGCCGCGTCCCGGACCTCGGGTCCGACCTCGACGACGTACGCGTAATCGGGAACGAGGGACGGGGCACGAGGGATCCCGTACGTGAACTCGGCGACCGACCAGTGGACGCCGTTCGGGTCCGTGAAGCCGACCGTGCGCCCGGTCGGGGAAAGCGTCGGGTCGCGGCGGGGGTCCGGGGCCCCGTACGCGACGGCGTAGACCGCGGACGGTCCGCTCCCGGGGCAGGTCGGCGCAGAATAGATCTCGACGGACGCGACGGAGAGGCTGCAGCGTGCGTGCCCCGCGATGACCGCCCAGTTCTCCTCGATCACGCGTTCCTCGTAGTGGGCGACGTAGGCGGTGTGTCCTTCGACGGCGGTCGCGGACGATTCACGGTCCGCGGCGATCGCAAACGGCGCAAGCGAAGCGAGCGCCAAGGCTGACGCTATCCACGGCAAGTACGGCACGGCAACACCTCATGGCTTCGCAGGGCCAGGGCGAGCGCTGGCGCTAGCGCAAGGGTACGGCGAGCGCTAGGGCCACCGACGGAGCGGAGGCCTGCGAGGGGTCCGAGCCGCGCGTGCGCTATTTGGTAGCGCTACGAAGCCCAGGAAGTCCCGGCGCGCGACCACGGCAAGGACCGGTCGGGACGGGGCTTCTCGTGCGGTTCGGATACGGCAGACGAGTCCGACGCTTGTGGACGCTTCAATGTTCTGTCTATGGACGCACCGTGTCGCGACGGTTTCCGGACGCTGCACGGTAGGGGGTAGCGGGGAGCAGGTAGCCGGGCGGCTGTACGCCCCAGCACCCGCGTCTTCCCGGCTTCCCGCTTCCTGCTACCGGCTCCCGACCAGCGCGTCAGAAGCCGGGAGGAACGGTCGTCGTCATCGCCCGGTCCTCGAACCATGGCGTGAAGAGGACGTTCGGCGAGACGACATTTCCGCGGGCCCGTGCGAGCGGATTCAGATGGATGCTCGGGCCGGTGGCCGCGCCCCAGAAGTTGTACCGTGCGTCGGTGAGGACCGTAAGGTCGGCCTGGACGGCGTAGCCGAAGTTGTCCTCGATCACGCTGTCGAAGACGATGAGCGGGTCCTGGTTCGGGGGAGCGGGCATCGAGGGGACCGTGACGGTCGGCGGCGGGGGCGGCGGCGGCAGCTGGATCGCGACCGCGATCGCGATGATGCCGTCCCCGTTTGCGCTCACGTTCGCGCGGTGGATCACCGAGAGGACGCCCGAGACGCGGAAGCCCGCCTCGACGTTCGCGGTCGCCGTCGCGTTCCCGGCGTCGAGCGTCCCGTAGACCACGAAGCCGTTCGCGCCGTTCCCGCTCGCGTTGTCGAACTGCGACACGAGCGAACCGGTGACGACGATGCCGTTCCCGGAGTTCCCGGTCGCAAGGTTCGCCCGGAACGAGAACGAGCCCGTAAGGTTCATCCCTTCCTCGTTTCCGGCGACGACGTTCGCGCGGACCGTCGCGGAGGCGCAGCTGATGCCCGAACACGCGACGGACCCGATCCCTACGCGGCCGTCCGCGACGACGTTCGCGTGGAGGACGGCCGACCCGCCAAGGCCGATGCGGATGCCGACGTTCGACGAGCCCTCGATGTCGTTTGCCGTGACGTTCCCGGCGAACGCGACGAGGTCGATCCCGATCCGGGCGTCGACGACGACGTTGCCCGAGGCGACGAGATCGACCGCGACCATCCCGGAGAAGCCCGTGAGCCGGATCCCGGTCTGGGTCTCGAAGAGCACGTTCCCGGTGACCGCGCCGGTCGAGGCGACGACGTCGATCCCGAACGTGACGGTCCCGATCGTGTTGTTGCGGATCACGACGTGGCCCCGCGGCGTCCGGACGCCGCAGGTCTCCGGCGGGTCGATGGTGAAGGTCAACGGGTTGTTCTTCACCTCGCCCTCCGGCTCGAGGAAGACGCCGCCGCAGAGGTTGTCGAGGCACAGGTTGTAGCGCACC
>JBQTJL010000440.1:0-2238 GCA_052387135.1 Methanobacteriota archaeon
AACGGCCCGTCCGCGTCCTCTCGCCGGTCGCCGGCGGGCCGCCCGCGGCCACCATCGTGAACTTCACGATCCACAATCGCACGAGCACGAACGGGACGTATCGCGTGAGCGTCGCCGTCGAGGACAATTGGGACTCCGGCGCGGCCTTCGACGCCTCGAACTTCTCGCTCGTCGACGGGTCGAAGACCTGCGCGACGCTCGTGACGCCGTGCGAGACGCGGCAGTTCTCGGCGGCCGAGTTCCGGGTCCTCCAGCTCCGCATCCAGCCCGGCGCGGGCCGAACGGGGTCCGCCGACGTCCTCGTCACGATCGAGACCTCGACCGACGTCGGCGACTCGACCGCCCAGACATTCCGTCTCCGCCTCAACGCCGCGACGACGCTCACGCAAGGCGCGATCTCGTTCCCGAAGGCCGGGATCACCGACCCGGCCGTCTTTGTGCCGAACGGCTCCTACTTCGTGCACCGGATCGAGGTCACGAACACGGTCGCGGAGTCGGCCGTCCCCGTCACGGTCGTCCGCACCGCGGACGCGCCTGGCGTCGGCACCGTCGACGACATCGTCTACTTCGACGGCTCCTCGTCCCGATCCTCGGCGTCCGCGACGGTGGCGGGCGGCGCGACGCACGTGTTCCTCTTGAACACGACGTTCCAGCACCAGCTCTTCGCGAACGAGACCGCGACCATGACCGTGACGGTCACGGCCGGGAGCGAGCCGTCGTTTGCGCCGTACACCATCGTCCAGCGGGTGGCTCCCGTCCGCGGCGCCATCTACGAGGCGGTCGACCCCGTCCTCTGGATCAGCCCGCCGAGCTGGTTCCGGGATCCGGCGACGACCATCTCGAACTTCACGCAAGTCTCGACGCGCACCGTGGCGATCCCGGCCGACCCCGCGGGCAACTCCACGGCGGGCGTCACGAACTGGCGGGTCCGGATCTGCAACGCGGGGAACGTCCTCGACGAATTCCGGGTAAAGTCCGTCGAGACGAACCGGACCGCGTTCGAGGGGGCGGCCTTCGCCGTCTCGCTCGTCCGCGAGAACACGACGCGGCTCCCGATCGAGACGCCCGGGGCGCATCGGTTCTCGGGCACCGTGCGAGCGCAAGCGAACGGCCAGATCAATCCGGCGACGGACTCGGACTGCCGCGCCTTCCTTCTCAACGCCCGATTCACGCGCGCGATCCCGAAGAACGAGCCCGTGACCGTCTATTTGAACCTCACGAGCCAGCGCGACACCGAGGCCCGCGTCGTCACGACCCTGAAGATCGACGCGGTCTTGACGCCGGTCCTTCCGCGGATCGACGACCTCCGCGTCCGGGTCGGCGGCCATCAGAACTTCTCGCTCGGATGGCGCGTGGGCTCCCAGCCCGCGCCGCCGCCGAACGTCCAAGGGAACCGCACCGTGAACATCACGGCGAACATCTCGGACACCGGGCTCGACGCGAACGCGAGCGTGCATAAGTGGGTGAACATCACGGGCCCCCGCCGGTGCCCCACGCTCCTTACGCCGGACTGCCTCATCGTGAACGGCTCGAGGGCGTTCACGTCGGCAAGCGGCGTCCGCCATGTCGGGAACATGTTCTCGTCGCTGAACCAAGAGCCCGCGAACTCGGTCTTCTTCTGGAACTCGAGCGAGAACGACTCCGCCCAGGTCCTCTTCCGGGGCTCCGAGGATCCCGCGACGAACCTCGACTCGAACCTGGTCCTTACGAACCTCGAGCGCCCGGGCACGTACGAGGTCGTGGTCTTCGCGCGGAACGCGGCGGGCGTCGTCACGTCGAACACGACGTACTTCCGTCTTGCGGACCCGAACATCACGACGTTTGCGGCCCCGCCCCGGATCCAGCCGGACAACCAGCTTTCGGCCGCGAACTTCGACGCCGGGAAGAGCCAACGGATCCGCGTCCAGGCGGACGTCCGCGGGATCTGGTCGTCGCCGAACACGCCCCTCCTCGTCGCGCGCGACCCCCGCTTCTCGATCCCGAACGGCTCCGACTTCGTGCACCCCCGCGGTCTCTTCGCGGCGTCGGCCGCCCGCGATTGCTCGACGTCGAACGCGACCCTCTGCTTGGTCCCGATGACGAAGCTCGGCGCGGACGCCTCCGGGAACGGCACGTGGGAAGGCGACATGCCGCTTCCCTACGCCGGCCGCTGGGAGTTCGCGGTCTATGCGAACATGACGGGCCCGATCCACGCGTTCAACGAGACGCCCCACCAGACGATGATCCTCGACGAGGTCC
>JBQTJL010000441.1:0-7544 GCA_052387135.1 Methanobacteriota archaeon
TACGGCTTCGGCGATGTCGACGCGGAGGTGGATCCTGGAAAGGAGCGCGTCGACCGCCTCTTTCGTGGTCTTCCCTTGCGAGACGCGCTTCATCAGCGGGTCGCGGATCTTCGCGAGGCCCTTCTCGAGGAGCTCCCGCTTCGTGTCGTTGAGGTGGACCTCGACGCCGGCCTGCGCGCAGGCCTGCGCGATCCCGGAACCCATCGTGCCGGCGCCGACGACGCAGACCTTCTTGATCGTCATGGGCGCCGGATTGGCGGGCTCCGTATAATGGTTATGGCGCCCTACCTCCGGCGCGGCCCTCGCGCGGACGCCCGCCGGGGACCGACGAGCACGACCGCCCGCGCCCCGTCGAACCCGAAGTACTTCTCGAGGGTCGCGCGGGAGACCGCGTCGCCCATCTGCTTCGAGTCCTTGTACGGGTTGTGGATGAAGAACGCGGAGCCGTCCCGCCGCATCCCCGAGACGACGACCCAGTGCGGGATGTCGTCGTCGCCGGCGATCTTCGTCGTCGTGTAGAGGATCGGGACCTCGTGGCGCTTCAGGGCCGCCTCGACCTCCTCGACGCCGAATTCGCGGAGCTCGACCGGGATCCGCGCCGCGCGGCACTTCTTCACGGTGTCCGCATAGAGCGTGTCCATCAGCGTCACGTCGATCTGCTTGAAGAACGCGACCGCGCGGTCCCGGAACGGAAGCTGCTCGGTCGTCGTGAGGAGCCGGACGCGGTGGCCCGCCTTGTGCGCGGCAAGCGCCACGCCGAACTGGCTGCAGCCTCCGACCTCGACCACGGTCGCGGTCCGCCAGATGTCGATCTCGGAGGCCCGGTCGAGTACCAAGCGCTTGTCGAACGTCCCCATCGCCATAAGGAGGCTCGCGGGGCCGCAGGAGAACTCGAACGTCTGGTGGTAGGCCGGGACGGGGAGCCGGAGGACGCCGTTCCGCCGGCGCGGGCGAGGCACGTCTACCCTTTACGCAAAGCAGGTTTATAAAGAGTAAGGTGGATGCCGCGCACCATGACGCCCGCATCCGTCCCCGAGAAGCGCCTCGTCGAATACTACGTGAAGAACGGGATCGCGGTCGTCGAGCTCAATGACCCGCCCGCGAACACGTACACGTACGAGATGATGCGCCAGCTCGACGAGGCCGTCCTCACGGCCCGCATGGACGACAACGTCCACGTCATCATGCTCACGGGGCACGGCGACAAGTTCTTCTCGGCCGGCGCGAACATCGCGATGCTGAACTCGGTCACGCCGCGCTTCAAGTACTTCTTCTGTCTCCATGCGAACGAGACGTTGAACCGTCTCGAGCACACGCCGAAGCTCACGATCGCCGCGGTGAACGGGCACTGCGTCGGCGGCGGCCTCGAGATCGCGATGGCGTGCGACTTCCGCATCGCGAAGAAGGATTCCGGGAAGATCGGGCTCCCCGAGATCAACCTCGGCGTCCTTCCGGGGACCGGCGGCACGCAGCGGCTCGTCCGCATCGTTGGGAAGGCCCGCGCGATCGAGCTCATGACGACGGGCAAGCTCTTCACCTTCGAGGAGGCGAAGGGCTGGGGAATCGTGAACGACGTCTGGGAGGCCCCGAACGCGGAGAACTTCAAGACGCAGGTCATGGAGTACGCGCAGACCTTCTGCCCGCCGAACAAGGCCGCGAAGGCGGTCGGCCTCATCAAGCGGAGCGTCCAGTCCGGCGCCGAGGTCCCGTTCGAGTCCGCCCTCGCGATCGAACGCGAGCTCCAGCAGCAGCTCTTCCAGTCCGAGGACGCGCGGGAAGGCCTCTCCGCGTACAACGACAAGCGCGTGCCGAAGTTCAAGGGGAAGTGACCCGTGGCCCTCTCGAAGGCGATCCAACAGGCGATCAACGAACAGATCAAAGGCGAGTTCGAGTCCGCCTACGCCTACCTCGCGATGGTCTCGTACTTCGAGCACGAGCGCCTGCCCGGCCTTTCGAAGTGGATGCGGGACCAGGCCGCCGAGGAACTGCAGCATGGGATGAAGCTCTTCGACTTCATCCACGCGCGGGGCGGTCACGCGGAACTCCATGCGATCGGGAAACCTCCGGGATCCTGGGGCTCGCCCGTCGACGCCGCACGGCACGCGCTGACGCACGAGCAGAAGGTGACCGGGATGATCCACCGGCTCTACGAGCTTGCGGCCTCCGAGAAGGACTACGCGACGCAGGCCGAGCTCCAATGGTTCATCACGGAGCAGGTCGAGGAAGAGAAGAAGGCGGGCGACCTCGTCGACCGCCTCCAACGGGCGGGCGCGGAAGGCCCGGCGCTCCTCATGCTGGATATGCAGCTTTCGAAGACACCCGGGCCGAAGTAATTGCGCACGACATTCGCAGCTTTCCGGAAACGTGCGCGACAACAACCCATATCGTCGCGTGCCGCGGTCGGTCCGCCCATGCAGGCCTTCGTGGACGCCGCCGCGCTCGGGTTCATCCGGTCGACCGCCGCGAAGGACGACCCCGTCCTTGCCGGCATCCGGTCCTCGGTCGAGCGTCAGGGCCTGCCCTCGATCACGCCCGAGGCCGGCCGCACGCTCCAGCTCGTCGCCCGCATGCTCGACGCGGAGCGCGTCCTCGAGGTCGGGACCTGCCTCGGGTACTCCGCGGTCTGGATGGCGCGGAGCCTCGCCGTGGGCGGCGTGCTCGAGACGATCGAGGTCGACGGAGACCGGGCCCGCGAAGCGCGCCGCTGGTTCCACGAGGCCGGGCTTGCCCAGTCCGTGGACGTCCTCGAAGGAGAGGCCGCGCGGATCCTGCCGTCGCTCAAAGACGAGCTCTACGACTTGGTCTTCCTCGACGCGGACAAGGAGGGGATGCCCGAATACCTCCGCCACGCGAAGCGGCTCGTGCGTCGCGGCGGCGTCATCGCGGCCGACAACGTCTTTTGGCAAGGCTCGACGTTCCCCGGCGCCGCCCAGGTCGACGGCACGCGCGAGGTCTCCGAGTTCGTACGGATGGCGACGACGGATCCGGGACTCCTTGCGACGATCCTGCCGCTCGGTGACGGGCTCCTCGTGGCGCTGAAGCTTTGAGGGACGACGCCGTGACGGGGGGCGTGAAGACGCGCGCGTTCGGATGGACGGGCGTCCGGGCCCCCGTGATCGGCCAAGGCACGTGGAAGCTTTCGGACAAGGCCGCGGCCGAAGCCGCGCTTCGACGCGGACTGGCGCTCGGGATGACCCACATCGACACCGCGGAACTCTATACGGGGTCCGAAGAGGTCGTGGGGCGCGCCATCGAAGGCCGTCGCGACGACGTCTTCCTCGTGTCCAAGGTCCTGCCCAAGAACGCGTCCTATGACGGCGTGAAGAAGGCCTGCGCGCGATCCCTCGAGCGGCTCGGCACGCAGGCTTTGGACCTGTATCTCCTGCACTGGTGGAGCGAGGAGCATTCGATCGAGGACACGATGCGGGCCTTGGGCGACCTCGTCGACGACGGAAAGACGCGGTTCCTCGGCGTCTCGAACCTCGACCTCTCCGAGCTCGAAGCCGCGACCGAGGCGCTCGGCCGGCACCGGATCGCCGCAAACCAGGTCCTCTACCACCTCGGCGACCGCGGCATGGAGGCGGAGGTCCTTCCTTGGTGCAAGAAGCACGGCGTCGCGGTCGTCGGGTATTCGCCGTTCGGGAGCGGACGCTTCCCCACGCCCTCTTCGAAGGGCGGCAAGGTGCTTGCGGACGTCGCGGGGCGCCTCCGGAAGACGCCGCGGCAGGTGGCGCTCGCGTTCCTTTCAAGGGATCCGGACGTCTTCGTGATCCCCAAGGCGGAGACGATCCAGCACGTCGAGGAGAACGCCGGCGGCGCGTTCGACCTCCCGAAGGACGCCGTCGAGGCGATCGATGCCGCGTTTCCGGCGCGGCCCGGGCTGCGCCTTTTGTGAAGGGGATGCCCAAAACGATTTAGGCCTGGCCGCGCGTCCGGGTCCGGATGCCCGCTCCCGCAAAGCCCCCGCTCGACGCCTCGAACCCGACCTTCACCATCGTCACGAACGCCGGCACGATGAAGGGGCAGCTCTTCGCGAAGCAGGCCCCGAACACCGTCGCGAACTTCGCGTCGTACGCGAAGGAGAACTTCTTTGCCGGCATCATCTTCCACCGCGTGATCAAGGGCTTCGTGATCCAGGGCGGCGGGTTCACGAAGGACGGAAAACAGAAGCGCGGCCGGTCGCCGATCAAGCTCGAGATCGCGCCGGACTTGAAGCACTGGGACGGCGCCCTTTCGATGGCGCGGACCTCGGACCCGACCTCGGCCACCTCGCAGTTCTTCGTCTGCCACGGGCCCCAGCCGATGCTCGACAAGCAGTACGCGGTGTTCGGGGTCGTGACGGAGGGCCTTGACGTCGTCGACAAGATCGCGTCCGGCCCGACGGACCGGTCCGAGCGGCCGAAGACCGACTATGTGATCGAGTCGCTCACGGTGTCCGGAGCGTGAGGAGGCCGTCGGCCGGATGAACGGCGGCTTCGCCGCCTGATGAGCGCTCGGCCCGTGCGGGCCTCGCTGATGAAAAGGATGAAACGACGTCAGCGAAGCGCTCCTCCGTGGAAGCGCCGGGCCCCCCCGACGACGAGGAGAACGACCGCGACCCCGACGATGGCCTGGAGGCTAATTGCTCCGGTCGCCGGTGCCGCTCCCGAGACGCCCAAGACGGGGCCCGCCGTCCAGCGGCCGGTGTTCGCTTCGTCGTGGTGGTCGCTCCACCACTCGTCGACCGAGGCCGCATCGACTGCGGTGGTCTTCCAGACCCAGAGCCATCCCTCGCGCGAGGTCTCCACGACCTCCCGGAGCCCGTCCCCGTCCACGTCGCCCACGGCCGCGGTCCCGATCAGCCAGTGGTTCGTCGACTTGGGGAACCCGACCGCCTCGACGCCGGATGCCTTCCAGGCGTGGAGGAGGTAGCCTCCGGAGCCCTCGACGACCTCGGGGGCCGGGTCCGCGTCGACGTTCATGATCGCGGGCGTCGTGATGAACTGCAGGTCCTCGATCGGCCGCGGGAACGCCGGGAGCACGGCCCCAGTACGGCCGTCCCACGCTTGGACGTAGTCCTGCGACACCACCTGTTCGCCGGGAAGGAGCACGTCGAGCGCGCGCCCGAGCCCGGCCGCGGGCACGACGATCGCCGGTGCGCCGGGGGCCACGCGCCCGATCGCGGGCGACCCCAGGCCCGGGATGAGCGGCACGTCGATCGCGCCGCTTCCCGGACCCACGGCTTCCATCGAGAGCCCGATGGGGCGTCCCGCAAGGTCGTTGCCGTAGAACCCGGATCCGTCCCCGCGATACACCATGACGGGGCCCGCGGTCGCGAAGATCGCGACCTCGTCGCGGCCGTCGGCGTCGAGGTCCGCGAGCGCCGGCGATCCGGGGACGCCCTCTCCGACGTACGGGAGGAGCTCGGCCGCGATCACGGGCACCTTCACGGGCCAGCCGGGGACGACCGTGCCGTTTGCTTCGAGGGCGTACAGCCGACCGTTCCCCACGTCGAGGCCGAGCGTGCCGGCGAGGCTCGACATGAGCGACAGGGACGAGACGGCGAGGTCCTCCGGGTAGTGCTCGTTTGCGCCGACCACGATCTCGGGGGACGGGTCTCCGTCGAGTTCGCCCACCGCGGTCGTGCTCACGATCTGGGCCCCGCGGTAGGTCGAGACGTTCGCTTTCGGGGCGACGCGGTGCGTGACGGGGTCCACGTCCATCTTCGTCGTGTCGACGAGGTGCGCGGGGAAGCCCGGGACCGGGGCGCCCGTGTGGTGCCACGCGTAGACGTGCCGGTCCATCGCGGAGGCGACGATCTCGAGGTCGCCGTCGCCATCGAGGTCCGCGAGCGTCGGCGCGGCCTCGAAGCCGCCAATCACCGTGTTGTACCGGTCCCGCATCCCGGGCGCGGAGTAGGCGCGGACGACCTCGACCGGGAACCCGGGGAGCCGGCTGCCGCCCGAGTTCCACGCGTACACGAAGCCGTTGAGGCTCGTCGCCACGATCTCGAGGTCGCCGGCGTCGTCCATGTCTCCGATGGCGGTCGCGCCTTGCGACAACGAATCGTAGTAGTCGGAGGCCACGAGGCGGCCCGAGGCGAACACCGGAGCCCCTGCGTGGAGACCCGGCAGGGGGTCCGTCGTCACCGGGAACCCGGGAGCCTCGGACCCGTCGGATCGGAACGCATGCAGGATCCCGGCCGATGTCGGGACCACGATCTCGTCGGCCCCGTCGCCGTCCAAGTCGACGAGGTCGGCCGAGGACTCGCCGGATCCTTCGAGGAGCCGTGGCCAATCGGGAAGCAGGGTCGGGTCCATCGCGACGTGGATCGTGCGCCGGTCCTCGCCCACGTTCCCTGCGGCGTCCGTCGCACGGACGCGGATGGTCACCGTAAAGTCGTTCGGGCCCACGGGCGGGCGCGGCGTGATCGCGCATACGGCCGCGATCTGCGACGTGGAGATCCCCTCGGTCTCGGTCCGCGCGGCGGGCGCCAGGCCGTCCTCGGTCCGGACCGGGACGAACACAAGCGGCTGGACGCCGCATCCGAACGAAAGTTCGACGGCGAACGCGCCGGCGACGCGCCGCACTCCGATCTCCCAGGTGACCTCGACCTCGTGCGTCTGGAGCGCGTCGACCGGCGCCCACCAGCCGGGAGCCGTGATTGCGACCTCCGGAGGGACCCGGCCCTGGTCAAGGAGCCGGAGCAGCTTCTCGGCGTTGATGCGTCCCCATCCCGTATACTGGTCCCATCCCGGCTGGCTCGCGTAGCGGACGGTCGGGATCGGCGAGGCGACCTCCCGCTTCGTCGAAAGGTCGATGTCGTCGGCGCCGAGGCGGAAGAGCTGCCGGACCTCGGCCGCGGAAAGGACGTTGCCGGACGGGAACGTGCCGGCGTCCGGGTGCGGCGTGAGGTTCCCCCGCGCGGCAAGGTTCCGCGCGTGGCTTTCGACGAGCCCCGCGATGCCGGCGCTCCTCCCCGTCGCCTCCGACGAGCACGAGGTCGACGAGACCGAGGCCCAGACGTTGCCGCCGAAGTTCGTGCAGCCGTTCACGTAGAGGAAACTCCGGGGGTGGGGCTGCAGCGGGAAGCCCCCGACCTCGGCTCCGGTGCGGATGCTGTTCACGTTGATCGTGTAGTCGTGCCCCGACGGGAAGTTGTGGTGGTAGGCCGCCTCGTCCGCCGCGGACGCGACGATCGGGACGCCGCGTTCCCACGCGTACCGGTGCGCGTCCCGGGCGAGGAGGACGTTGTCGACCGTTCCGAGCGCCTCTTGGACGACGCTCGCGCCTGCGTCGACGGCGTAGAGGACCGCCTGCGCGTAGTCCTCGTCGTGCGCGATGAACGACTCGCCCACGCGAAGCGGCAGGAACCGGCAGGACGGGCACGTCCCCGGGAATCCGTCGGCGTTTCCCGCCTCGCCAGCCGAGTCGTGCGCCTCGCCGGTGCCGTGCCCGTAGTCGACCTCGTCGACCGGAACGTTCGTGACGTAGATGAATTACCAACCCGCAATGTCGACAACGAACCCGTTCACGAAGACGTCGGTGCCGATCGAGAAGGCGAC
>JBQTJL010000442.1:0-9823 GCA_052387135.1 Methanobacteriota archaeon
CGAAGGAGAGTTCTACGAGACCCAAGACGGGATCGTTCGGAATCACGATCGACCAGTTGTTCGGCGGGTCCGTGTCGCTTGCGTCGAAGAATTGGGCGCGAAGACAAGAATCGTCCGTGGCCGGACACGCGGCGAGGCGGGCCGCGTCGGCCGCGTTCTCGGGTGCCCCAAGCGGGTTCAGCGCGTGCTCGACGGCATAGTTGTAAAGCGCTTCCACGTCGGACGCTGTGCAGCTTGCGGTCAATGCGCATCCGACCGGCGGCAGCGGCGGCGGCGACTGAGCGCTGGAGGCGGGAAGGAACCAGTCGAGGAAGGTTCGAAAGAGCCGGAGCGAGCATGCGGGCCCGCAGCCGTTCTCGATCCGCACCGACTGGACGGCGAGCGATGACGCGGAGTCCACCTCGGCCGGTTCCAAGCCAGGGGTTCGTTCGACCGGGGGCGTTTCGAAAGGTTCGACGGTGGCTCCCTCGCCGCCCGCGTCTATGAGGCCTTCTCGGAAGGCTCGCGTGACTTCTTTGATCTCTTTCGTCTCGACTTTCGTGCCGGGGCCGTTGCCGTAGACGAAGACGTGCTCGGGGTTCCCACCAAGCGTCAACGCCGCGCCCGAGACGGCGATGGCGTTGTCGCGGATCCTGGACGAGTGGAGGCCGGCGGCCCAGACGCCGTGCGTCCACGTTCCCGTGATCGAGTTGTTGTGGATGCGGACTTGTTGGGGCCAGCCGCCTTGGCCGAGGTTCGGCGACGCCGCGATCGCGGCCCGGCCGGACCCCCCGAACGTACTGGCCAGGATTTCGAGCTCCAAGGGCGCCGCCGCGATCGATCCATACTTGTTGTTCCACAAAGACGCGTTGCGGATCGTGAGCCGCTTCGCATCTTGGGAGAAGATGCCCACGAAGGCGTGGTTCGAGACGTTGCTGTCCCGGATCTCCCACGTGTCGGCGCGACCTTTTGCAAGAAGGATCCCGGCCCAGCCGTTGTCGTGCACGTTGACGCTTGAGATGCGGACGTTCTTGCTTGGCCCAAGCGCGACGATGCCGCTCGAAGGATTGTTGTCGCCCAGCACGTTCTTGTAGTTCCGGACTTCGAACCCGGAAAAGTCGAACTCCTTGACCCCGTCCCCGATCCGGACCCCGTAGCGCGTCCCGGAAAGTGCCAACCCGTCGAGCACGGCACCCGGCTCGCCGACGAGCGTGATTCGATCCGTGTTCACGAGCACCGATTCGGCGTAGATGCCGGCACAGGCCCGGATCGTGGCGCCGGGGGAGGCCGCGTTCACCGCGGCCTGGATCGAATCGCCCGGATGGACGTCGCACGCATCACCCGGCAGGTGCGCAGAAGCAGACGGCACCGGAAAACCGGCAACCAGCATGGACGCGAGGACGATGAGGACGACTGACGGATGGACGCGTTGTTTCACGAGCGTGGCCCCCTAAAGGCCCGCCCCTCCCCCTTCGCGCCGCGAACGACATCGCGCTACAAGGACATTGGCAACCTTTCGCTAGCCAAGAAGCCCGGCGTGTCGCGGCGCACGAGGAAGAATTTCCTCACGAACAACCCTTTTCGGATGACGAGCGGCGCGCCGAAGCGGGAGCCGCGCCTCGCCGAACAGGAGTTCGAAGGCGCGGCGGGCCGTAGCAAGCGACAGCGCGCGGAGGCAGCGAGGCGCGCGACAGGGGCGCGGCCGGTCCCTCGACCTCAAACGAACAACCGCACCCTCGGATCCCGCCTCGGCTCGACCGTCTCGAAGGCGGCGTTCCCGTGCGCCTCGAGCTTCTTCTTCAACTGCCACGTGCCTTCTTCGCGCCGAAGGATCCGCACGTTCACGTCGGCGAGCTTCGTGTTGTGGCAGACGCGCGTCGATCCGTCCGGGTCCGTGTACGTGACGCCGACGAACCGCTCCGCGTCCGCCGTCACGAGCGCCTCGATCCGGACGCTCCCCCGCGTCGCCCGGAAGGACCAGCGCGTGAGCGTCGCATCGCTCTCGAAGCGCGTGAGGAACGGCACGGCCCAGTGGTACCGTCGGTCCCGCGTACGTAGATAGAGGAGCGTGCGGGGTGCCGCGCCCGGGCGCGGCCGGGCCGAGAGGAGTTCGAGCACGGCGCCCTCCTCGCCCGCAAACGTGTTCGCGTGGCACCAGGCCCACGACGGCGCATGGCGAGTGCCCCAAAGGTGCCCTTCGGCCGCGGGCGCGCGGTCGTACCGGTACTCGGTGCCGTTTGCGCGGACCGTGCCCGAGACGCGAAGGTCGGGCCCGGGCACGACGAACTTCGTCGACGGCGAAGGGAGCCAATACATCCACGAGAACGGGAACGGGCGTACGGACTCCTCGTTCGGGGTCCATGCGAGGTCCCACGAGAGGGCGCCTCCGTCGCCGCGGAGGGCCCCCCGGGCAACGCCTCGGGAGAAGAGTGTCGCGGGGCCGCGGAGTTCGAGGTGGTCCTTCGGGACCGAGGCCTTCGCGAGCGGCAAGGTCGCGCGCGTCGCAAATTGCCTTTTCGGCTCGGCGGCGTCGAACCACGCGCCCCAGACGGCCGCTTCGGGTTCGCCGCGCTTCGGGACGAGGATCGAGTACCGGATCCAGAGCGCGGTCTTCGAGGCCGCGTCGTTCGCCTTGAGATACCAGACCTCGAAGAACGGAGGCCGGCGACCGGCGCGGTACCGAGGGAGTTCATCGCGCGCCGAGTCGCCGTGCAAGGCGTCGCTTGCATGCGCAACGACAGTCTTAACGCTTCCGTGTGTCTCTTCCGGTCTACGGGAATGAGCGTTGCGGGATGAGCTGCGGCGGGATGAGCTTCGCGGGATGGGCGTCCGCGGGCTGCTGTGGAGGAACCGCTCGTCGCATCATTCCGCGCCGTATGGCGCTCATCCCGGGCCGAAGGCCCTCATTCCGCGGGCGAAGCCCGCTCAGGCCCCGTCAATAGATGACGACGCTCTTCACGCCGGGCGCGTCCTTGATCGCCGGGAGCACGTCCGCCGGGATCGGGCTCTCCGTGATGATGAAGAGCCGCGGCTCCTCCATGAACTCGGGGTCGTCGACGACGGCCTGCCGGATGCTGATGTTGCGGTCCGCGATCACGGTCGCGACGCCGGCGAGGATCCCGGGCTGGTGCGCGTCGTTCGGGATGATCTCGATCACGCCCCACTTCATCGCGGGTGCCACGTCCTTCAAGTGCGCGGTCGGAAGGAGGCGCGAGTAGATGTCGCGGAGCTCGGGCTCGTTCTGGATCGTGCGAACGGTCGCGCTGATCACGCGCCGGTCGACGCGCGCGGCGCGGGCAAGGGACGTGTCCGGGATCGAGATGGTGTCGCAGTAGACCCCGTCATCGCGGACCGCGAGACCGTACCGGAGCAGGAGTTGGGCCACGCGGGCCTGCGCGGGGTACCGCTGGAAGTACTTCGTGAGTACGTGCCACATGGCCGGCTCTGCTGTACAAGAATATTCACCAGTCAACATAAGGCTTGCTCAAAGTATCAACCGATTGTGAACAGTACTTTTTTGATGAACAATATAATACACAAGAGTATATGTATGCGCATTGCAAATGGAGGTCGCAGAGGACCATGACACCGGTAGGCACAGGGCTACGCCTGCGTCGCTTGCTCGACGCAAAAAGCGGGAACTCCGTGATGATCCCCCTGGACCACGGCGTCTCCGCGGGCCCGATCCCCGGCATCGAAGACCCCGCCGAGGCGGTCGGCCTCGCCGTGGCCGGCGGCGCGACCGCGGTCGTCGTCCAGAAGGGGCTCGTCCGGTCCGTCGCGCCGCGGCTCGGACACGCGGGGCTCCTCGTGCATCTTTCGGCCAGCACGTCGATGAACCCGGCCGATCCGAACGACAAGCGCATCGTCGGCACGGTCGAGGAGGCCGTGTCGCTCGGCGCGGACGGGATCTCGGTGCACGTGAACGTGGGAAGCCTCACCGAATCGCAGCAGCTTTCCGACCTTGGCGAGGTCGCCACCCTTTGCGCCCGATTCGGGATGCCGCTCCTTGCGATGATGTATCCGCGCGGCCCGAACGTCCGCGACCCGCATGCGGTCGAGGTCGTGCGGCATGCGGCCCGGCTCGGCGCGGAGCTCGGCGCCGACCTCGTGAAGACGGTGTACACGGGCTCGGTCGAGACGTTCCGCGAGGTCGTGCGGGGTTGCCCCGTCCCGGTGCTCGTCGCGGGCGGCCCTCGCGCGGATTCGGACCGGCAGGTGCTCGCGATGGTCGCCGCCGCGATGTCGGCCGGCGCGCGAGGCGTCTCCCTCGGCCGGAACGTCTTCCAGCACAAGGACCCCCGCGCGATGACGCGGGCGATCGCGGACCTCGTCCTCCACGGCGCCGACCCCGCAAAGGCGGCGAACGCCCTCCGGTGAACCCATGGCGCCGCTTGCCTGGATCCTCGTCCGCGGGACCGACCGGCGCGCGCTCCTTACGACGGCGCTCGAGAACGGATTCACCGACATCGTCTTCGAGGGCCCCCCGGCGCGGGAGGAGACCGCGCTCGGGCGCTTCGCCCCGATCGTGCGCACCGGTGCCGACCTCCGGCGCGGCGGAGAGCCCGTGGGGCGCTACGAGGCGATCGGGAGCGGCGGCGACCAGGACCGGGTCGAGCGCCTCCTCGGGAAGGTCCCGATCCTCGTCGTGTCCGCCCGGGACTGGAAGGTGATCCCGTTCGAGAACCTGATCGCGTCCGCGCAACCCTCGACGACGCGGCTCCTTGCCGAGGTCGAGACCGCGGACGAGGCCCGCCTGATGCTCGAAGCGCTCGAGGTGGGCACCCACGGCGTCGTGCTCGCTCCTCGCGATCCTTCCGAGATCCGGCGGCTCCGGGCCTATCTGGACGCGCGCGTGGCCGAGCGGGTCTCGCTCGTCCCGGCGACGGTGACGGGCGTGCGCGCGATCGGCTCGGGCGACCGCGTCTGCGTCGACACGTGCTCGCTCCTCCGGCCCGGCGAGGGCCTCCTTGTGGGCTCCCAATCCCAAGGGCTCTTCCTCGTCCACGGCGAGAACCTGCCGTCCGAGTACGTCGCGCCCCGCCCGTTCCGCGTGAACGCCGGCTCGGTCCACGCGTACGTGCTTACGCCGGGCGGCCGCACGCGCTATCTCTCCGAGCTTTCCGCCGGCGACGAGGTCCTCGTCGTCTCGCCCGACGGCGACACCCGGACGGCGGTCGTCGGTCGATGTAAGGTCGAGACGCGGCCGCTCCTTCTCGTCTCGGCCGAGACCCCGGACGGCCGCTCGTTCTCGACCATCGTGCAGAACGCGGAGACGATCCGCCTCGTGACGCCGAAGGGGCCGCGGAGCGTGGTCGGGATCGCGGCCGGCGACGAGGTGCTGATGCGCGCCGAGGACGTCGCCCGCCATTTCGGGCGCCCCGTGAAGGAGCGCATCGCGGAGCGGTAACGGATGCGGGTCGTCGTGAGCCTCGTCGCGCCCGACGTCGACATGATGGTCCGCCTTGCCGCGACCGCCGAGGCCGACCTTCTCGAAGTGCGCCTCGATGCGCTCTCGCGGGTCGGGGAGGGCGAGATCCGCGCCCTGGGGCGTGCGATCGGGTCGCGCGCCGTCGCCACACTCCGGCCCGAAGGCGAAGGCGGGCGGTCGAAGCTTGCCGAGACCGAACGGGAAGCCATCTTGGCCGTGGCGGTCGACTCCGGGTTCGCCGCCGTCGACGTCGAGGCCGGGGCGTCGTTCCGTGACCGGCTCCTCGCGAAGGCCCGCGGCGTCCACGTCGAGACGATCGTGAGCATCCACGACCTCGGCGGCGCCCGTCCCGCGCCCGAGGTCCTGCGGCTCCTGGAAGCCGCCCACCGGGCCGGGGCCTCGGTCGCAAAGTACGCGGCGGCGGGCCGGGGTCCCGAAGATTTCGCGCGTCTCCGGTCGGTCGCCCGCGGCGCGGCGGCGCGGGCGATCCCGTTTGCCGTGATGGGCGTCGACGACGCGGTGCTCCGCATTTCGGCGGGCGCGCTCGGCGCCTCGCTCGTCTACGCGTCGCACCCGGCGGGCGAGAAGGCCGCCGCGGGTCAAGTGGCGGCGCCGCTCCTTCGCCGGCTCCTCCGGCAGGCCGCGACCGCGCGACTCGGGCCCGAGACGCGCCCCGTGCTACTCTTGGGCGACCCGGTCGACCACTCGCGTTCACCGGCGATGCAGAACGCGGCGTTTGCGGCGAGCGGCGTCGACCTTGCCTACCTTCCGTATCCGACGCCGGACGCCGCATCCGGCATCGAAGCGGTACGGAGGTCGGGCGCCGCCGGCGCGAACGTCACGACCCCGCACAAGGAGGCCGTCCTCCCGCTCGTCGATACGGTGGATCCCTTCGCGCGGCGCGTCCGGGCCGCGAACACGATCGTCGCGGAGGCGGGCCGTCTCGTCGCGTACAACACCGACGGCCCGGGCGTCGCCGCGTTGTTCGCCGAACGCGGCGTCGCCGTCGACGGGAAGGCGGTGGTCGTCCTCGGCGCCGGGCCGGCCGCGCGCGCGGTCGCCCACGCGCTCGCGGACCGTGGCGCCCGGGTCCTCGTCGCGAACCGGACCCGGGAACGGGGAGCCGCGCTCGCGGCCGAGGTCGGTGGTGAGTCCGTGCAGTGGACGCCGGATGCCGTCGCCGGGGCCCTGCGGGGCGCGGTCGCCCTCGTCTCGGCCGCCTCCTTGGGGCGTCCCGCCGACCCGGTTCCCGTTCCCACAAAGGCTTTGAGACCGGACCTCTTCGTGCTGGACGCCGTGTACGCGACCGGCGAGACGCCGCTCCTAGCCATGGCCGGGAAGGCCGGCGCGGAGACGGCCGACGGGCTCGACTGGCTCCTCCACCAGGGCGCGCTTTCCTTTGCGCTCTGGACCGGCCGGCCCGCGCCGGTCGAGGCGATGCGGTCCGCCGCGCGGGGGGCGCGCCCATGAAGGCGACCGCGGTCGCGCGCTCGGCGGTCTCGATCGTGAACGCGATCCCGGCCGGGAAGGGCGCAAGCCTCGGCATCGCGCTTCCGCTCACGGCGACCGTGAAGCTCGACGAGCACGATCCCACGATCCGCGTCGAGGTCCGCGGCGAGCCCTGCGACGGCACCCTGTCCCGGATCGCGGCCCGAAAGACGCTCGACCGCTTCGGATTTTCGGCGTTCGGGGCCGACGTCGTGACCGAGTCCGACATCCCGGTCTCGCGGGGGTTGAAATCGTCGAGCGCCGCGGCGAACGCGGTCTGCCTCGCGACGCTCTCCGCGATCGGGAAGCTCGGGAAGCTCCGCGACGAGGAGCTCTTGACGCTCGGCGTCGAGGCCGCGACCGAGGCGCGGGTCACGATCACCGGCGCCTACGACGACGCCTGCGCGAGCTTCTTCGGCGGCCTTTGCGTCACGGACAACGTCCACCGCGTCCTCCTCAAGCGGTACCCGCCGCCCGCCGACGTGGTCGCCGTCGTCCACGTCCCCGCCGAGCGCATTGAGAAGCCCTCGCTGGGGAGCCTCGATTTCTCGATCCTCCGCGACGTGTCGGAGACCGCGTTCGACCTGGCCCTCCAAGGAGATTGGCAGCGAGCGATGAAGACGAACGGGCTCGTCGTCTCGAGCCTGCAGCGGCTCGACGTGCGGCCGACCCTCGCCCTCCTTCGCGCCGGGGCGCTCGCCGCCGGCGTCTCCGGCACCGGGCCCGCGACGGCGGGGCTCGTCCCGGTCGCGCGGGTGAAGGAGGCCGAGCGGGCGCTCCGCGAGTTCGGCGGACGCGTGCTCGTCTCGGACCTGAACGACCGCCGCGCCGAGGTGGTCGCCTGACGCTCGTCGTCCGCCCCGGCCGCGTCGCAGGATCGGTCCGCGCCTCGGCGAGCAAGTCCTACACGCACCGCGCGTTCGTCTTGACCGCGCTCGCGGGCGGCGGCGTCGTGACGCGCGCGCTCCTATCGGCCGACACGAAGGCGACGCTCGGCTGCCTCGAAGGCCTCGGCGCGTCCTACCAGGCCTCCGAAGGGACGGTCCGGATCACCGGCCGCCCCGTCCGGCCCGCCGAGGACGTGCTGAACGTCGCAAACTCGGGCACCACGCTCCGCATCCTCTCCGCGGTCGCGGCGCTCCTTCCCTCGACGACGGTCCTTACCGGCGATGCCTCGATCCGCAGTCGGCCGATGGGCGCGCTCGTCGCCGCCCTCTCCGAGCTCGGCGCCCGCGCCGAGGCCGTCGGGCGGGAAGGCCGACCCCCGGTCATCGTCCGGGGTCCGCTCCGAGGCGGCGAAGCGCGGCTCCCCGGCGACGTCTCGAGCCAGTTCGTCTCGGCCCTCCTCGTCGCGGCGCCGTTTGCGGCCTCCGACACCCGGATCCGTCTCTCCTCGCCCTTGAAGTCGCGTCCCTACGTCGACGTCACCCTAGAAGTGATGCGGCACTTCGGGCTCGCGGCCGAAGAATCCGACGACGGCTTCTCGGTCCCCGCGGGCCAGTCGCCCCGCGCCCGAAGCTACGAGGTCCCGGGCGACTTCTCGTCCGCCGCCTTCCCGCTTGCCGCCGCGGCCGTCGTCGGCGGCCGGGTCACGGTCGAAGGCCTCGACGCGGCCGGTGCGCAAGGGGACCGGAAGATCCTCGACCACTTGCGGGCCTTCGGCGCGAAGGTCGCCGTCGCCGAACGCACGGTCTCGGTCGAGGGCACCGGGACGCTCGCCGCGATCGAGGCCGACGTCGGCGACACGCCCGACCTCTTCCCGGTCCTTTGCGCCGTCGCCGCCCACGCGAAGGGGGTCTCCCGGTTCCACGGCGCCCGGCATCTGCGGTTCAAGGAGACCGACCGGATCCGGGCGATGGTCGCGGAGCTTTCGAAGATGGGCGTCCGGATCGAGGAGCGCGACGACGGCGCCGTCGTCCACGGGGGCGCGCCGCTTTCGGGCGCGAGGGTGCTCTCTTACGACGACCACCGGATCCTCATGGCGCTCGCGGTCGCGGCGCTCGGCGCGCGCGGCGAGACCACGATCGACGACCCCGGCTCGTACCCGGTCTCGTACCCGGGCTTCGTGCGGGACCTCGTTTCCCTCGGAGCCCCGATCGAGGAGGTCGACGCGCGATGAACACGTTCGGGGTCGCGATCCGCCTCAGTCTCTTCGGCGAGTCCCACGGCGCCGGCGTCGGCGTCACGCTCGACGGGCTTCCCCCGGGGCTTCCGTTCGACCTTGCGGCCGTGCAGGCGGAGCTCGATCGGCGCCGCCCCGGCCAATCGAAGGTCACGACGAGCCGCGCCGAGCCCGACCGGGCCGAGGTCCTCTCCGGGACGTACGGGGAGAGGACGACCGGCGCGCCCCTCACGCTCTGGATCCGGAACGAGGACAAGGACTCCTCGAAGTACGACGAGCTCGTCGACAAGCCCCGTCCGGGCCACGCCGACTATCCGGCGCGGGTGAAGTACGGCGGCGCAAACGACCTCCGGGGCGGCGGCATGTTCTCGGGGCGCCTCACGGCCGGGCTCGTGATGGCGGGCGCCGTCGTCCGGCCCGTGACCGAAGCGGCCGGGATCCGCGTCGCGGCCCACACGAGCGCGATCGGCGGGATCACCGCCCGCGAGGTCCCGTTCGAGGAGATCGTGGCAAAGCGCGAGTCGAACATCGTGCGGTGCGCGGACGCCACCGCCGCAAAGGCGATGGAGGAGGCGATCATGGCCGCGCGGAAAGACGGCGACTCGCTCGGCGGCATCGTCCACTGCGAGGCCCACGGCGCGCCGGTCGGCTTGGGCGAGCCGTGGTTCGACTCGATCGAATCCTCCCTTTCGCACCTCCTATTTTCGATACCGGCCGTGAAGGCGGTCGAGTTCGGGTCCGGTTTCCGGCTCGCGGCGATGCGCGGCTCCGAGGCGAACGACGCTTTCGAGTTCCGCGACGGG
>JBQTJL010000443.1:0-1849 GCA_052387135.1 Methanobacteriota archaeon
CGGAGACGCCGCGGTTGTCCGAGAGCGTCGCCGAAATCACGGGCCGCACCGCGTTCACGACGGAGTTGTCGGCGGGCTGGAGGTTCGAGATCGTGGGCGGCGTCTGGTCGATCACGACCGCGAACTCGGAGAAGCCCGGTAGCGTGGAGTTGAACACGAGCGGGTCCGCCGTCGCGGCGGAGACGAGCAGGGTGTCGAGGGGCCGCCACCCGTTGTTGAACCGCAGGAGCACGATCTGCTGCGGACGGGCGCCGGAGAGTTTGTTCTGCGCCACGTTGAACTGCGCCGTGCCGCCGGAGATCGCGCCGGAGACGACGTTGCCGTTCGCGTCCTTCACGACGATCGTGAGGAACGTGACCGCGCTGAAGCCCTCGGTGATCGCCGGCGTGCCGGCTGGCGGCGCGGTGTTCGCCGTCACCTCGATCTTGCAGCTCGTGCAGGTCTGGCCAAAGGTCACCGCAAGAGTGCTGACGCCGGCGGGGAGGCCCGATGTGATGGTGAACTGCTGGTTCGCGGCGGCGTTGAAGGTCTGGCCGGCCGCTATGGGCGTCGAGCCGCCGGGCAAAGTGGGAGGGCCTCCGCCGCCGCTCGCAAGTCCGGTCACTTCGAATTCCCTGAACGGCGAAGAGATCGTCGGGACCGCGATGAGGCCGGTGTGCGCGAGGACCGTGAGGTAATGTCGACCGGCGCTGAGGGAGCTACCGGCGATGGTGATGCCGAATCGCAGAAGGAGGCCATCGCCCGCGTACCCGTACCCGTAACCGTTGCCGCCGATGTTCTGGACGAAGGCGATGTTGTACCCGTAGCCGTAGCCGGTGCCGCCTTGGTTGAGGAAGGGCGAGATGGTGTCGTAGCCGTAGCCGCTCGTTTCACCGGAAAAGGGCCCGTTCGACGCGAACTGGTTCCCCGGGACCTGCGGGCCGGTCGGAAGGGATTGCCGGAACGCCCCTAGGAACGTGATCGCGTTTACGGCGACCCCTTGGCGGAGACCGCCCTCGGAGCTGAACGCGACCGGCGTGGGACACCCTTGGTTGAGTACGAGGTTCACGGGACAGAGCGCCCGGGCGACGACGGACGCGGCCGCCTTGCCGGCGGCCCCCGCGGCCGTCTGGGTCGGCGATTGCCGCTCGACGATGGCCTGGATTCCCGTGATGGGGACGCGGTTCCCCTGTGGGATAAAAATCTCCATGATGAACGTGGAGGACGACGTCGTCGAGACGGTGGTCGGGATCGGAGCGATGAACCGCATGTCGACGGCGGCTGCGCTCTGGAACATGGACAGCAGGACGACCGTGACGAGTGCCGCGGAGACCGCGACCGCAACAAACCGGACCTTATCCCGAGATACTCGTCCCACTCACACCACCGCTCGACGCCCCACCATTGCAATCTTCATATTTAAGCGCTATCACACGTAAGCGATATCACACGACCGAAGACGCGAAAGTCCGAGCGCGTCGCCGGCGGCTCCAGGAAAAATCGAACAGGTTCGGCAAGCGGACGCGTCAGGCGCCCGACGCGGCCACAAGCGACGCGTCGAGAAGGAATGCGGGCGCGGCAAGCGCCGCGAGGAACACGACCCAGCAGGCGCCGATCGCGAGCCGCACGCCGCGCGAGGCGACGCGGGCCGGCGACGTAACAAGATAGAGGCCGACGGCGGCGAGCGGTGAAAGGAGGACGATCGCGAGGGTCGCGCCTCCGACGAGACCGGCGGCGCCGGCGCCCGAAAGCGATGCGGCGCCAAGGCTTGCCGCGGCCGCAAGCGGAAGCGTCCGAAGGACGGGCCGGCCGGGCGACGACGTGGATCCGACGAGGCCGAGGCCCAAGACGACGGCGGCGGCGAGGAGGA
>JBQTJL010000444.1:0-2610 GCA_052387135.1 Methanobacteriota archaeon
GCCCCCGCGGTCGCCGGGGTCGTGGCGCTGATGGTCCAGGCCGACCCCTCGTTGCTGCCCGCCGACGTGAAGCGCATCCTCCGCGAGACCGCCGAGGACGTAGGGCCGGCCGGCTTCGATCCCGGGACCGGCGAAGGGTCCGTCGACGCCTTCGCGGCGGTCGCGCGCGTCCTTGCCGAAAAGGACGGCGGAGGGCCCGTGAACGGCACGAACCGGCCGCCCGCGGCCGAGGCCGGTGGTCCGTACCGGGGCGAGGCCGGCCGCCTCGTCACGCTGCGGGGGATCGCGACGGACCCGGACGGCCGCATCGTCGAATATTCGTGGGACTTCGAGGACGACGGGACCGTGGACGTCCGATCGAAGGTGAACGGGACCGCGGGCCACGTCTACGACGCTCCGGGAAACTTCACCGCGAGGTTCCGGGCGGGAGACGACGCGGGAGCGACCGCCGAGGACGTCGCGCGGGTCGAGATCCGGCCCCGCGCCGACTTCGGACGACCGACCCCGGACCCGGAAGAGAACGTCACGGAGCCCGAAGGACCCGACCGCGGGGGGAAGTCGCGCGTCGGAGGCGGGATTCCCGCGATTTCGGCGGGTGCCTTCGTCGGGGGGGCCGCCCTTCTGGCGCTCCTCCTTCGGGAACGCCGGCGATGACGCGGCGCGGCTGTGCCTCCCACATTTCTTGAATTTTACCCGACACGACGAATGGCTTTTTCCCCCCCGGGTGGGTTACGACGTCGCGGACGTCGGTCCGCTGGGAGTCGTGCGGTCGGATGGCGCGTGCTACGTCGAGGACGCCGAGGCTCGTCCTTTTGCTCATCGTTCTATGGCTTGCGGGCGCCCCGTCGGTCCTTCCGGCGCTCGGACGACCGTCCCTGCCGGGCCCGCCGGACCTTCCGGCGACCATGGGGCACGCGACGTGCCCGCTTCCGGCCGGCCACGTCCGCATCCTCGAGACGGGGGACCAGTTCTGCGCGATCCAGCCGGCGATCGACGCCGCCTCCGCCGGCGAGACGGTCCTCGTCGAACCCGGGACGTACGGCGAGACGATCTCCATCGACAAGGCGATCCGCGTCTGTTCGGGGCCGGTCGGGGGCGCGGCGTGTGAGCCGGAAGCGCTCGCCGCATCGACCCGGATCCACGCGCCGCAACCGGTCGCGGTCCTGATCCTCTCCGACGACGTCGTCTTCGAAGGGCTCACGGTCCGCATGTTCCCGGTCGGGAACCCGTCCGTCGGCTTCTCGCTCGGCGGGCACGACGGCGTGCGCCTCGCCCACAACATCATCCGGATGCCGGCCGCAAGCTTCGTGGCGCCGGGCCCCAACACGAGCGTCGGGATCGACTCGACCGGGAGCGAGGCGGCCGAGATCGTCGGGAACACGATCGAGGCCGGGACCGTGGAGCAGGGAGGCATCGGCGGCAACTACGGGATCCGCGGCACCTTCACCGGCAGCACGATCGAGGAGAATTCGTTCTTCAACTGGGAGGTCGCGGTCTCCCTCGGCGCGAGCACGGTCGGCGGCAACGACGTAAAAAACAACGACTTCGACAACAACCGGTACGGCGTCGAGACGGCGGCCGCCGCGACGACCGTCCTCGGGAACTCGTTCGACGTGCACGTGAACGCCGTGACGCTGCGCGGCGACGGGACGACGACCGGCTCGTCGGCCGGCACGACGATGACGTGGAACCGCGTCGTCACGGACCGGTTCGGCCTCGCGGTCGCCCCCGAGGTCGACGGGCTCGCGATCGACGCCCGGTTCAACTTCTGGCCCGCGCACACCCGCCCCGCGATCCGCCCGTTCATCGACGACCAGGGCGAGGGGAACGCGATCGACATCTCCTGCTTCATCGACCTCGACGGCGTGACCCCGGTCTGCCCGCCGCTCGTCGACTTCTCGTTCACGCCGAGCGGGCCGATCTGGGGCCACGAGGTCGACTTCTTCGACGGGACCCAGCCGAACCCCCGCGCGCTCGTCGGGTTCCATTGGCTCTTCGGGGACGACGGCTCCGAGACGACCGAGCAGGATCCGAGCCACACGTTCGCGCTCCCCGGCGTCTACCCGGTGACGCTCACCGTCACGGACGCCGAAGGATACGAGGCCTCGACGACGGAGCTCGTCCCGGTCGCAAACAACGCGCCCGTGCTCGCCGCGATCGGGGACCGGACGGTCGCCGAGAACCAGGTCCTGTCGTTTGCGGCCGGCGCGCTCGACCCCGACGGGGACGCGCTCACGTGGACCGCGTCTGGGCTGCCGCCGGGCGCCACGCTCGGTCCCTCCTCCGGGCTTTTCCAATGGGCGCCGACGTTCGCGCAGGCCGGCGTGTACCCGGGGATCACCCTCAGCGTGACCGACGGGAACCTCGGGGACTCCGAGACGATCACGATCACGGTCGTCGACCAACCCCAACCGCCGGTCGCGGGGATCTCGGGGCCGCGGTACGTGCGGCCGGGCGTTGCCGCGACGTGGACGAGCACGTCGTATGATGTGGACGGGCCGCTTGCGTACCAGAACTGGACCGCGACGGACGGGTTCTTGGGCTCCGGCGCGTCCGTGACGCATGCGTTCGCGTTGCAGGGCACGTACACGCTCGATCTCCTTGTGACGG
>JBQTJL010000445.1:0-10673 GCA_052387135.1 Methanobacteriota archaeon
GGGGGGGGGCCGCGGGGGGGGGGGGGTGGGGCGGGGCGCGGCTTTTTTATTTTTTATCTATTTATAATTTATTTTTCCCCCCCCCGCCCCCCGCGGGGCGGTGCCCCCGCGACCCGCAGCGAAGCGGCTGGCCGTCACGCGGGCACCCCGAGGATGTGCGTGACGCCGGTCGCCGCGACCGTGCGGATGTAGAGGTCCGTGAACGCGACCCACACGAGGGAGATCCATGCCCAGAGCATGTGGCGGCGGTTCAGCATCGTGACGCGCGACCAGAGGCCGTGCCCGAAGCGGCTCGCCGCGTCGCAGGTGTAGCAGTCGAGCCGGCCGCCGACCAAGTGTCGGAACGAGTGGCACCCGAGCGTGTAGCCGGAAAGGAGCACGACGTTTGCGAGCATGATCGCGGAGCCGAGGCCGAAGTACGGGCCGTGCGGCGTCGCGATTGACTTCACCGCGTCGACGAGGTTGAACGCGAGGACGACGAGCGCCGCGTAGAGGAAGTACCGATGGAGGTTCTGGACGCGAAGCAGCCCGCGTTCTCCCTCGTACCGCGTACCCGTCGTCCCCCGTACCGTGCACGCGGGCGGCATCGCCGCGAACGACCGGTAGTAGGCCTTGCGGTAGTAGTAGCAGGTGAACCGGAACCCCGCCACGAACGGTAGGATGAGGACCGCCGGGAAGCCGAGGAACACGCCGACCAAGGGGATCGCCGTGAGCGCGGCCGGGACGAGCCCGGTGAGATCCGGGTTCCCGAACGGCGTCGCGTAGTGGTAGTCGCCGTTGTCCGCGATGTAGTGGGCGTTCTCGAACACACGGAAGGTCGCGTAGAGCACGAATCCCGAAAGCACCGCGAAGACGATCGCGGGCTCGACCCACCAGGCGTCCGTGCGGAGGGTGCGCCGGCCAAACGCCGTCGACCTCGTCGTTTCGAACGCCACGCGGACCGGGCGGTCAACCACCGATTTTCTTCTTATATGTTGCGTGATGACTGTCTACTTGTGACGCGCACGTCACTAAATGATGCTCCGCAAGCGAAACTACTATGGGGTGGCCCGTCCACTAGGGGCCAGAAGCAGGCGCTTTCCGGCCGCCTGTGAGGTGAAACGCACATGGAGTCGACGGCGAGGGCGAAGGCGATGGTGAAGGCGATGATCCCAGGGAAGGGCCGCGTCCGCTGCCCGAACCCCGACTGCGGGGCCGAGTTCGAATGCGACGTGTGCCTCGCGTCCCACCTTTCCTCGAAGTACGGCGTGGCCTTCTCCGACGCGTTCGGAGGCGACATGCGGCTTGCGCTCGTCGACGTCTGCGACAAGCACGCCGCGCTTGCGCACTAGCTTCCGCTGACACCGGCCTACCCAAAAGAAAGATGCCGAGCGGGGCCCCGCGGCCCCGCTCTGGTTTTGTTTTAGAGATCCAAGTACCGGTAGAACTCGTACGGCGTCGGCCGCAGGCGGTTCTGGAGGTCCTCGTCGCGCTTGAGGTCGATGTATTTTGCGATGAGGTCCTTCGGGAACACGTCGTCGAGGAAGCTAGAGTCGCTCTCGAGTTCGTCCAGCGCCTCCCCGAGGGCGCCGGGGAGTTCGCGGACGCCGAGCTGCTTCCGGCGCTGCGCCGTGAGGTGGTAGATGTCCTCGTCGACCGGGTCGCCGGGGTCCATCTTCTTCTTGATCCCGTGGAGGCCGGCCGCGAGCATCGCCGCCTGCGCAAGGTAGATGTTGCACGAGGTGTCCGGCGTGCGGTACTCGACCCGCTTCGCCTTCTCGACGCCGCGTTCGTACATGGGGATCCGCACGTTCGCGGATCGGTTGCGGCGCGACCAGGCGATGAAGACGGGCGCCTCGTAGCCGGGCACGAGCCGCTTGTACGAGTTCGTCGTCGGGTTCGTGATCGCGCAGAGGGCGCGGGCGTGCTCCATGAGGCCTCCGATGTAGTACCGGGCGGTCTGCGAGAGCTCCGCGTACTCGTCGTTCGGGTCGAAGAAGGCGTTCTTCCCCTTGTTCCAGAGCGACTGGTGGACGTGCATTCCGCTCGCGTTGTCGCCGAAGATCGGCTTCGGCATGAAGGTGACGAGCTTCCCGAACTTCGCGCCGGTCATTTTCGCGGCCATCTTGTAGCTCGTGACCATGTCCGCCATCTTCACGAGCTCGTCGAAGTGCATGTCGATCTCGACCTGGCCCGCGGTCGCGACCTCGTGGTGGTGCGCGTCGACCTCCATGCCGAAGCTGTCCTGGAGGACGCGGCAGAACTCGTTCCGGAAGTCGACGAGCGTGTCCTGCGGGGGGGCGGGGTAGTAGCCTTCCTTGAACCGGATCGCGTAGTTCTTCCCGGGGTCCTTCGTGTCGCCGCTTTGCCACGGCGCCTCGGCCGAGTTGATGCGGTAGCCCGCGCCGGACCAGGCGTCGCGAGCCGCCGTCGGATGCGGCCAGACCTCGACGGAGTCGAAGACGAAGAACTCGAGCTCGGGGCCCCAGTAGGTCGTGTCGAAGCCGGCCGCCTTCGCGGCCTTCGCGGCGGCCTGGGCGACGCCGCGGGGGTCGCGCGTGAAGCGCCCCGCCATGCCGCCTTCGTAGATGTCCGTGAAGAACCGGCACGTCTTGTGCGCCTCGTCATACCACGGAAGGATCGCGTAGGTCGTCGGGTCCGGCAGCATCACCATGTCGGACTCGTGGATGTCCTTGAAGCCCTTGATCGAAGAGCCGTCGAGCTTGCCGACTCCCTTCGTGAAGGTCTTTTCATCGACTCCGGCGGCCGGGATCGTGATGTGCTGGAGACCTCCGATCACGTCGACGAACTGGAGGTCGACCCACTTCACCCCGTCTTTTTTCATGCGGTCAAGGACCGTCTTTGGCGTGACTTCCGGCAAGATTCTCCCTCGCTCGTGCCGGTCCGACCGACGGTCCCGGCACGGCCCAAGGAAAGGCTCGCCCGATAAAAAACCATCGCTGGCGGGACCGTTCATCTGATTCTATTTCGCCGCCAAAAATGACCATTTGAATGAAATGAGGCGAAAGTTCCAGTCGTTCCAGTGGAAATCGGGCGATTATACTCGACAGATGGAATCCGGCCTAGAGGCCTGCCCGGATGGCGTTCAGGATCCCGAGCGTCACGAGGATCGCCTCCTCCGCGCGCACCGTCTCGGTCCGCTGGTCGGGGAGCGTGTTCACGAAGGCGTCGAAGACGGAGGCTCCGGTCCCCTCGCGCGAAAGCATCTTTTCGAGTCCGGTCGAGGGCGAGCCGAACGCGATCGCCAGCCGGCCGGAACGGGGAAGCGTCGAGAGTCTTGCCGCGGGCTCTCCGTCCCGGCTCGTCGCGACCTTCACGTCGTATCCGCCGAGCGCCTCCCGGAGCGACGCTGCGCGCCGGACGACATACCCGAGATACACGTCGGTCCCTTCATACGGGGCGACGAGGACCTCGCCCTTTTCGACCGCCGCGATCCGGACCGTGACGCGTTCGCCCGGCGACCCGGGCACCGGTCCCCGGGCCGGTCGCGCGAGTCCCACGTCGACTCCCTCGCGGACGACGACTCCCGCCCGCACCTCGCCCACGCTCGGTACCGGGCGCGTCGCATGGAGCGGCGTCCGGAGCGGCGGAAGGAGCCCCGCGTGCGCCAGCTCGGGCATCTGCGCAAACAACCGGCGGCGAAGGTACGGAGGGCACTCCTGGTAGCGGAGCACCGTCTCGATGAAGCGCGCGTCGTTCGCGGCTTCGTCGTGGTACACGACGATCTCGTCGACGCCGAAGACCGAGGCGGCCCGGCCGACCTGTCCCACCTTGTACGTCGCGATGCGCGGGTCGGCCGCCTCTTCGGTGAACGAGGAGGGGATCAGGATCGACCACGAGGCGCCGTCCCGCATCGGCCCGGAAAGCGGCTCCTAGGATTTGACGTATTCGAGGAGCGTGCGCTGGTGGCGAAGGCGGTCGAGAAGCCACGAGGTACGGTCCCAGTCCTTGGATATCGTCTGGCTCGTAAGATGGCGAAGCGCACCGTCCACATCATCAAAACGGCGCGCTTCGGTAGCCATGCCGAGTCTCATCGTCTCGCGGACGAGCCAGACGCCGAGGGGGGCGTAGTATTCGGGCGTGATGTCGCGGACGACGAGTGCTGCGGCCTGCCGTCGGCGCTCCGCAAGGTGTTCGAGGACCGCAAGGCGCGTCGCGTAATAGCCGCCGGCCGTGTCTTCCGCGTACGAGGTCCGGCCCTCGAACGGCTCGTGGTCGGAGGCGGAGACCGTCTCCGAGGCCCAGAACGCGCCCGCCTTCCAGGTCTCGACGAGCTCGAACGACCACTCGCGCGGGAGGAGGAGGACGTGGAACCGGTTCCCGAACCGCTCTGCGTATCGGACTTCGACGCCTCCGATTGGGGAGTGTCCGCGGACGTCCTCGAGGAGGCGCTTCCCCACGATGTCGTCCGTCGCCGTGATCGACCACCGCGTCGGAACGAGCTTCCGGGCGCGTCCCCGCCCGAGGAGGCCCACCGAGAGCAGTCGCTGGATGTGGTAGCCGGAGATCCCGCCGTCGATGAGCTCCGCGACCGCCGTGCTTGCGGACGCGTCGGTGTCGGAGACCAACGCGTCGACCTTCCGCGGCACGCGTGGGTTCGAGGTGAGTTTCGAGGCAACGAGCGGGACGGAGGGGCCCATCGGCGGCGAGAAACCGTCGACCGTGGCCGCGAGTTCGAGGTCGACCTTCTTTTTGAGCGTCACATCGGTGTCGACCGGTTTCTCGCTCATCGCCAAGGCCTGCGCCACCTCGAGGTCGCGCGTCGGCTGGATCGCCTTCCGGACATAGACCTCGCGACGCGTCCGCACGAGGCTTGCCCGAAGCCCGATCACCGTCGGCATGTCGAGGCCGAGCCAGCCGGCGGGATCCTCGAGGACCTCCGCATCCGCCCGCGTCTCGGGAGGAAGCAGCGGACCCACCGCCACCTTGGGGTAGCCGTAGCGGCCGACGAACACGGACGGCGGCGACGTGCCCACGACCTCCTTTCCCGTGATGCGGACCGACGGCATCACGCGCCGGACCCGCTCGAGCAGGGGACACGGATCGTACCCGCAGAGCATCCGGGCGCCTTTGCATCGGACGCATAACGACGCCGGAATGACGGGAATGTCGGAGTGGACGGGAACGCCGGGGAGCGCGGGGATGGACGCTCCGGAACCCGGGCCGACGACCGGCAGCACGGGATGGCGAGGAGCGTGGCCACTATAAGGGCTCTGGGGGAGGTCGGTGAAAGTTCGCCATATCTTTAGGAGAAGGGACGATACGCGTCCGTGCGGCTCCTCTTCGAGCTTTCGGGCGAACACGGCGGCATGCCCGCGGAGGAAGCGATCGCGGTCGCTTCGCTTGCGGGGCCCGCCGCGGTCGTCGCGCGGGAGCCGGGCGCGCTCGTCCTTGCGACCTCCGCGTCGCCCGTCGACCTCGCCCGAAGGCTCGCGCTCACGCACCGGATCGACGCGCACGTCGCGAGCGTCGCGGTCGACCGGGAGGCGGTGCTCGACGCCGTCTCCGGGATCGACGTCGGAGGCCGGCGGTTCGCCGTGCGCGTGCACCGAGTCGAAGGCCGGCACGCGGCCGTGTCGGGGATCCGTTGGGAGCGTGACGCCGGCGCCGCGCTCGCGGGAAACGGACGCGTGGACCTCTCGCGTCCGGAGGTCGAGGTCCGGATATTGCTCTCGGAGACCGCCCACGTCGGCACGCTCGCGGCCGAGGTCGACCGGGGCGCCTTCGAGGACCGCAAGGTGTCCCGGCGGCCGTTCTTCTCGCCGGTCTCGCTGCATCCTCGCCATGCGCGCGCCCTCGTGAACCTCTCCCGCGTGCGGGACGGGGGCCGGCTCTTCGACCCGTTCTGCGGCACGGGCGGGATCCTCCTCGAGGCGGCGCTCGTCGGGGCGGTCCCGGTCGGATCCGACCTCGACCCGCGGATGGTGGAGGGTTCGCGGGCGACGCTCGCGCACTACGGATTCGCGGCGGCGCACGTGTTCGAGGCCGACGTCGAGGAGGCGGCCGAGAAGGTCGGACCGGTCGACGCCGTCGTGATGGATCCGCCGTATGGTCAGGCGGCGTCCACGTTCCGCGAGCCCCCCGAGGCGCTCTACGTCCGCGCCCTGCGGACGCTGTCGCGGCTCCTTCCCGAGGGCGGCCGGCTCGTCGCCGCGTTCCCGGACGAGGCCTTCGCGAGGGCTCCCGCGCCGGACCTCTCCCTAGAGGCCGTGCTGCCGATGTACGTGCATCGGAGCCTCACGAGGCACGTCGCGGTCTACCGACGCCTATAGCTCAACAGTACATCGTGTAGTTGAGCCACGCGGGTCGCGACACGTTGCCGAAGCTCGGCTCCCACGAACCGTTCGGCAGCCACCGGTAGAGGTGCGCCATCCCGTAGAGGTCGAGCGACGAGATGCAGATGATCGGCGTGCGCTCGCCGCCGTCCCCGAAGGTCATGTTGTCCCCGTAGACGAAGGTCGCGGGGCTGTTCATGAGGTCGTACTTCTGCGGGTTCGTGCTGGCGTTCGTGCGGGTGAGCGTGTGCCCGAGGCCGAACGTGTGCGCGAATTCGTGCAACGTGACCGCGTACAGGTCGTTCACCTCGGGGAAGTCCGGCTGCGTCTGGTGCGCGCGGGGCGACGACGCAAAGAGGCTGAGGAGGATCACGCGGCCGGGCGCGTGCACGAGGTGGCCCACGCCGATCTCGTCGAGCGCCTTCTGCATCGTCTCGGTATCGTTCTCCATGACGACCGAGACGGGATCGAGGTGGCCCGCGAGGCCGCGGAACTGGTCGAGGCTCGCGACGTACCCTAGGACGACGTCGTAGCCTTCGGCGGATTGGACGCCTTGGGTCCGGTTGAAGACCTCGACCTCGACCTTGATCTGCGAAAGATACGACATGTTCGTGTGGTTTGCCGCGAACTGGTTCAGCACCGTGTCCCACTTGTAGAGGCCGCGGAGCGTCGCGTTCACGTAGTCGACCGCGCTCGAACCGTTGGGGTTGCCGAGGTCCCCGTGCGACGGAGGCACGAGAAGGACGCGGGTCTCGGGGTGCCGCAGCGAGCCGCCGAAGACGAGGTCGATCGGACAATCGCAGAACCGCTCCGCATGGTGCGCGAGGACCGGTCCCACGGACCAGCCGACGAGGAGCAGACCGACCGCAAGCGACGAGTATACCCAAGGATTCCGAGCCACGAACGAGCCTCCCGCGGCGTCACTCGCTCTCCGTCGCCTTAATGGTTTTGCGGAAAGCGTCGACGACCGTCATCCCGAAGACACGGCCGACCCGGGGCCGGCCGGGATGATCGCGCTCCAGACGTCGTTGCGGCCTTCCCGTGTGTCCGCCCAGAACGGCGTCACCGCGAGCGGGCTCACGGCGAGCCCCATGTAGTCGCCGATCGTGCCCGAGCCGGACTGGTGGTACCCGCCCGTGCCGTCGAACGGGGCATCGGAGACGCGGACGTTCGGCGCCCAGGTCTTCCCGCCGTCGGTCGAGTACGAGTAGTAGATGAAGGCCCATTGTCCGCGCGGGTCGTCGCGGTAATCGATCCACGTCGTGTGGATCGTCCCGTCCGGCCCGATCGCGGCCGTCGTCATCCATTGGTCGTTCGTAGGCAGGCCTTGGTCCGCGGGCGGCGCGATGCGGTCGTCGTTCACGCGGACCGGAGGCGCCCACGTCGCGCCCGCGTCGTCGGAGACGGCCGCGAGGATCGCCGCGTCCGCAGGGTCCCGGGCCGGATAGATCACGACGACCCGGTCCGACGCCGGGTCGGCCGCGAGCGCGGGCATCCCCACGACGCGGTACTTGTGCATCACGCCGAGGTCAAGGAGCGGGAGGAAGAACGGCGCAACGACGGTGGGCCCGTCCCAGGTCTCGCCGCGGTCGCTGCTTGCGTAGTGGTGGAGCTTTGAGCCCTGCTCCGAGGTCCCGGCGACGAAGTGGATGTAGTGGACGACGCCTCCCGTTCCGACCGCGACCTGCCCGAACTGGTGGATGTAGGCGGGCTCGCCGTCGCGATTCGGGACGATCACGACGGGCTCGGTCCACGTCCGCCCTTGGTCGAAGGAGCGCTGGACCTTGAGACCGCCGTCCGAGATGTCGATGTACGTCACGTAGACAGTGCCGTCCACGGGGTCGACTGCGATCCACTCCTTGTCGATGATGTTCCCGTCGTCGAGCTTCGCGAGGATCGCAGACTCCTCCCAGGTCGCGCCGCCGTCCCGCGACCGCGTGACCGCGAGGGATGCGGACTCGGCGTCGCCGCCCCAGACGGGGCCGAGGAGCGGGTGGGGTTCCCGGTTCTCGGTGCCGAGGGTGATGTGGATGCTCGCGTAGTAGAGGATGCCGTCGGACGAGAACGCGAGGACCGGGTCGGATCCGCAGGCCCAGTCCGAGAGAGCGGTCTTCCGGGTGTCGCCGGGGTGGCCGGGTAGCAGCGAGTGCTTCCACGTGCGTCCGCCGTCGCGGCTCACGTAGACGCCGGACCACACGTTGTATTTCCCGCAGCGTTCGTCTTCGCCGAGCGTGAAGTCCTTCGAGCCGCCGACGAGGTTCAACGGGTCCGTCGGGTTCGCGACGAGGAACACCTCGGCCGCGGGGCCGTTCCCGTCGGTCGCCTTGAAGTTGCAGTCGGCGTCGTGGGCCGCGGAGAGGTCCACGAGGAGGTCGCCCGAGCAGAGAAGCTGCGAAAACGGGGTGACGCTCGCCGGGATCGAGACGCCGGAGCGCCCGGCGGACGGCGTGAGGTCCTCGCCGGAGCCGATGCAGCCTGCGACGAGCAAGGGGGCAAGGAGCAAGGAGGCAAGGAGCGGCCGGGACATGGTGGGACCGGTCGCGAGGAGGCCCCGCGCCTCATAAAGATTGTTGTCGGATGGACGTCTTCGGAAGGCGAAGATCTTCGCGCGGTTCGACGACCAACGTGTCGGCGTCGAGCCGCACCGCGTGCGTCGGCCCCCAGAGCCGAAGGAGTCCCTCCGCCCGCGCGTAGTCCCGGATCACGATGGCGGCCGCGGGATCCCCGTTCGTCGCGTACGCTTCGACCGCGGTCTCGGATTCCGTGCGGGCGTGCCGATCGAACCAGCCGCGGCGCACGCGCGACAGGCCCGCGTAGTACGGGCACCGCGAGGCGAATTCGCACGGGCAGCCCGCGGAAAGGCGCGGCGGGAACTCCTTCGCTTCGATCCGGCCCGCAACATCGAGGAGGCGCGCCTCGAGCGCTTCGAGCCGCGCTGCAGGATGCGCCGGAACCGACACCTTCTGGTGGGTGCCAAGGTGGTACACCGACAGGGCTTCGACGCGGTGCCCGAAGACGCGCTCGCAGGCGAGCTGGTAGATCCCGAACTGGTCCGACGCCGCGACCGTCTCGGGTTTCGGCGGGCGCCGCCCGGACTTGTAGTCGACGATCTCGACGCCGCCGCCGGGAAGTGCGTCGATCCGGTCGATGAAGCCCACGACGCCGACCTTTCCCAAGGAAAGCTCGAACCCTTGCTCGACCGCGAGCGGCGCCCGGAACGCCGTCGCGTGGCGCTCATGGAAGCCGACGAGGACGTTCCGGCCCGCCGAAAACGCGCCACGCTCCTGTCCGGCCGACACGAAGCCCGCCCGGTCCCAGACGCTCTCGTAGAAGGAAAGGAGATCCGGGAGAGGAGGGGGCGGAGTGGGACACTTGTAGAAGTACTCGAGCGCCGCGTGCACCGATTTCCCGTAGCTCCAGCCCGGGCGGGGCTCCGGTTCGAGGCCGTCCACGTACAGGAACTTCCACCGGAGGGGGCAGTGGGAATAGGCGGAGGCGGAGGTGTAGGAGAGGGGGAGCAACGTTCCCGTTCACGACGAACCGACAGAAAATGCTTGTGCCCCGGGGGGCGGACCGGGGCCACCCTCAGGTTACTACGCGGTTGCGGCCGCCCCGTCATCTCCGGCGTCGTAACGGGGCCTTCCTGGACCCCTGTCGTTCCCCCTGTCGTCCCCGCCGTCGTCCGCGTATGCGTCCCCGACGCCCTGCACGAAGACGCCGGCCAGCGTCGTGATGTCACCGACACGGAGGAAGTCCCATTCCTGCGCGACCACAGTCGTATGTAGTGGCACCGGCTGACCCCGGAGCTCGAACGGCGCTTGCTTCCTTATTAGCCAGACGCGCCCGGCCGCGCCGATCGGGTCGCAGTCGAGCGGTTTTCCCACGATCACCGTGATCCTGGCGCCAAGGACGGTCCGAAGCGTGATTTCGCGGCCATCCCAGTCATCGGGGCGCGAAGGTCGCGAGGGCTTCATTCGGTGGCCACCTCCGGTCTCTTCGGCGCCGTAGGACATCCGGTCCCCCTGCGCGCGAAATCGACCGGAAGGGGTCCCAGGTTCGCCATGTAAAATGTGTTTTGCGTTCGCGGTTCCGGGCGCGACGGCTGCTTTCCGGGGCGGAGCCTCGCGGCGAGGGGCCCCGCCGGAAACGAGACGTCCGGCATTTGTGGGATGCATTCGTTTGTCACGCACTCACGTTCCGGGATCTGGAGATCCCGATGTGCCGTGGACCAGAGGCAACTTCTACATTGCCGTTTTCAAATGTTTTCCGTTCCAGCCTGCCCGCTTATTCATTCGGGCGTAGGCGGGGACTCGGGGTCGTGCGTTCGGACTGGTCTCGCGTCCCTCGGTTCGCCCGTTCCGGCCGCCGGTCAGGCCGCTTGCAGGCGCCACAACCGCA
>JBQTJL010000446.1:0-3135 GCA_052387135.1 Methanobacteriota archaeon
CGGCGCTCCTCGCGTTCGCGCCGTCGGCGGCCGCGAAGGCCATCGAGGGTTCGCTCACGGTCGGGGCGCCGGTCGAGCTCTGGGGCGAAGCCGAGACGGCCGCCCGCGGAGGGATCGCGATCCACACCTCCTCGACCATCGGCGACGCCACGATCGCGGCCGAGGTCCTCACGGTCGTCGTCCGGACGTACAACTACACGGAAGGGCGCGCGCCGAACGAGACCGAAGAGCGCTCCGATCACGCCTCGGCGCTCGCGACCGCCCTACCGGGCGCGCGAATCGGGTTCGAGGCCGGCGCTGCCCAGCGGATCCGCACGAGCGCCGCGGGCGGGGCGGTCCCGACGACCGACGAGGTCGCCTCGGGGACCCCGATCGCGGCTTCGCTCGCCGTCTCGCCCGAACGGACCGCCGAGGCCGCTCGGCCGCCCGAAGGACCCGAGCGCGCGCCCCTTCGCGCGACGCCGTTCCTCTTTGCCTCCTGCCCGGAGCCGAACGCCTGCTTCACGCTGGAACCGCGCCGCACCGTGACGATCGAGGGGCGCCTCCGGACCGGGCTCGACCCGGGCGGTGCGATCCGGGTCGACTCGTCCGCGGGCTCGGTCGAATACCGGTCGATCGTCGAAGAGCAGGAGTGGACCGAAGGCGGCGTCGACGCGCCCGTCGTGGGCCCGGTCGGCGGGACGCGGCAGCGCGCGGTCGTCGTCACGTTCGTGTTCCTCGAGGCGACCGAAGCCCGCGTCGCGCTCGTCGCCCGCGCCGGAGACGCCCCGGACGAGGGACCGTCGACCGTGCTCGTCGCATACCTCCCCCGCGTGTCCATGGCGGCCGGCGTCGCGCGTCTCCCTGCGAGCACGGGGACGCTCGCGGTCGGGAGCGACCGGCAGACCCTCGATGGCGACGACGTCGTGCTGGGCGGCGACGTCGTGCTCGCGTTCTCCACAACCGAACCACTGACGCTGTCCGTGGCCGGGGACGCGGCCGAGGTCCGGATCCTTGACGCGGGACTGTCGACGCCCGGCCCCGAATCCGGCGCCTCGCTCGCCGCGTTCCTCGCGGCCGCCGTCGCTTTCCGGCTTAAATACCCGCGGCGTGTTCGATGACGTATCCAATCCCCTTATAAGATGAAGAAAGGCACCGTGCCACAAAGGCCAAACCCTCCCTCGTTCTGGGGGTGTTGCTCCATGAGGATCGCCGCCACCGCCGCCGGGATCGTACTCATCGCGCTCCTACCGTCGGCGGCCGCGCTGGTCTCCGTCCCCGTCCCGGACGCGCTCCCGCAATTCCTCGCGCCCTCGCCGTCGCCGGCGCTCGCCGAGGCCGACCTCGTCGCCTCCGCGACCGGGACCGCGGCGATACCCGTCCTCGGGGGCTCCTTGTTCGTCCCGGTTTCGATCGAATACCGGACCCTCGAACCCGCGGCCGTGGATGCGCTCGCGTCCGACCTTGCGGCGTTCCTTCCGAAGGCCGCGACCGACGCCCTCTACGAGGCCGCCGGGACGGCGCCGCCCGCGAGCCCGGAACCGCTCGCCGTGCTTCCGGCCGTCCCGGAGGTCGCCCCGCCGCTCGCGCCGATCCCCTTGCCGCTCCTTTCCCCCTCCGCAGTCTACTGGGTCGCGCCCGAGCCGGCCGACGTGCCGTCGCTCGCCCCCGAGGTCCCCGTATTCCTTCCCCTCCTTTCGCCAAAGACGCTCGACCCCGCGGCGCGGCTCGTCGCAACGATCCGCAGCCTCGTACCGAACCTCCGCGTCGACGACCCCTCGACCGGCGTCGCGGTCGGCGCCGCAGCCGGCGTCGCGGCCGGAGCGGGCCTCTTTGCGCTCCTTTCCGCGCTCGGGAAGAATCGGCTCCTTCTTGCGATCCCGCTCTACTCGCGCTTGAACCCGAAGTCGCTCATGTCGAACCGGGTCCGCGAGGAGATCCTCGAGACGATCCGCGCGCGGCCCGGCATCTACGCGACCGAGCTCCACGACGCGACCTCGTACGGCTGGGGCACCGTCACGTACCACCTCGCCGTCCTCGAGAAGAACCGACTCGTGACGTCGGTCCGCGAAGGGCCCCGGCGGCGCTACTTCGTCGCGGGCGCAGTCGACTTCCGCCACCGCGAGGCGCTGGCCCTTCTCAACAACGCGACGCCGCGCCACCTCCTGCGGCTCCTCTCGGAGCGGCCCGGCCTCATCCAGCGCGAGATCGGGGTCGAGCTCGGCCTATCGCCTTCGACCGTGAACTGGCACCTCTCGAAGCTTTCGGCCGCGGGCCTCGTCGCGATGTCCCCGAACGGGCGCGGCATCCGCTGTTTTGCGACGCCGCTCTACGACGAGCTTTCCGGGACGACGGCCCCGTCCCCGACCGTGGTACCGGCCGCCGCGGCGTAGGTCCTACTGGACGATCTCCGCGCCGCCTTCCTCGGCCATCGTCTCTTCGACGATCGCGCCCGAGATCCCGCTGATCTTCACGCCGCCGAGCGGGCCCGCAAAGGTCCAGATCGGGACGTAGCAGACGGGACCATCCCGGACCGCGAGGGTCTCCTTCTTCGGAAGGAGCCGGCGCTTCTCGATGAGGCTCGCGTTCCCGCGCGCGCGCTCCACCTTCACGTCGCGCGACACGGTCTTCAGGATGTGGGCCTCCGCAAGGAGCCGCGTCTCCTCGGGCGGAAGGGCCGCGGCGACGAAGCTTGCGCCGGGCGGCGTCTGCGTCGTCACCGGCACCTCGGGAAGCTCGACGACCGTGCCGCCGACCGCGTCGACGAAGATCCGGCCCTCGGCGTGCCTCGTCTCGGGGCTCCCTTCGACGGTGAGGTCGCACCCGAACTCGAAGACGTGGTGCGGGACGAGCTCCAGACGGATCTCGTCGACCTGGAAGAGCTTCTTCTTCGCCTCGAGCAGCGCCTTGTCCTTGGGGACCGCCGCGCGCACGATCCGCGCGCCGGGCGCGGCCGGCGCGGCGGTGGCAGCCGGAGGCTGCGGCGGTGGCGCGGGTTCCGCCTTCGCGGGAGCGGCCGGCTCCGCCGGCGGCGGCGTGGCCGCCGCGTCGATAGGCGCCACGACCGTGCCGGCAGGCACCACTGCCGCCGCGCCGGAAGGCGCCGCCACGGCCGCAGACCAGGGAAGCGTGCCCGGCGCCGGCGCCGGGGGCGCC
>JBQTJL010000447.1:0-3122 GCA_052387135.1 Methanobacteriota archaeon
GGTCGAAGCCGAGGCGTTCGTATCGACCGTGAGCACCGAGATCGAGGTGGTGAAGGACGCATCGGGCGGGAGGTTCGGCGGGCCGCCTCCGGAGACGACGATCGTCTTCGTCGCGGTCGCGCTCGCGCCGTCGTCGTCCGTCACGTTGAGGGTCACGTTGTAGGTGCCGTTCGCGGCGTATGTGCGGCTCGACGTGACGCCGGCCGTGTCGTTCGAACCGTCGCCCCAGTCCCACGAATACGACACGATCGTCCCGTCGGGGTCGGACGAGGCCGACGCGTTCGTCGATGCGTTGAAGTCGGACACCGAGACGTCGAATACCGCGGTCGGACCGACGTTCCGCGGGCCGCACGGCGGCTCGTCGCAGCCCGGCGCACACGGAGGCGCACTCCCGTCCGGGCCCGGGTTCGGGTTCCCACACGGCGGCTCGTCACAACCCGGCGCACACGGAGGCGCACTCCCGTCGGGGCAGACGCCCGGCGGACCACAGGGGGGCGCGTCGCATCCGGGCGCGCACGGGGGTGCGCTGCCGTCGGGGCAAGGATTCGGGTTTCCACACGGAGGCTCGTCACAACCCGGCGCGCACGGAGGCGCGCTGCCATCGGGGCAGACGCCGGGCGGTCCGCACGGCGGCGTCTCGCAGGGCGGCGCGGCCTCGCACTCGGCGGGATCGCCGTGGCCCGCGTGGGCCTCGGCGGCGTTCTCGGACACGTTGATGACATGGACGTTCTCGGGATTTCCGGGCGGCTCGTGGCACACGGCCACCTTGTCCGCGGAAGAGGACGACGGGAAAGAGAACGAAGCGTTGTCGCCGCCGCCCGAAACGGCGACGAGCGCCGCGATCGGCGGACCGGCGAACGCGGGGGCCGCGGCGGCGGCCGTCGCAAGCCCGGAGGCGGACGCGGCCGGCATCTCAGCGGGGCCTTGCGTCGCGGGCGACGCGACGGCGATCACGCCGGGGATGAGGCCGATCGAGAGGAGAAGCGCCGCGACCGCCCCAGGGGTCGGGGGGGATCTCATCGTCGCCCGGGACGTTCCGATCCGAACGGTCGGCGCCCCGGCGACGGGTCTTCGAGGCGGTCGCGGGTTCTCTTCCATGGGGGTTCTCTGCGGACCCGTGCGCGGGTCCAATCATGGCTCGGCGCGTCCACCGGATAACCATTCCGTGGTCTACGTCGAGGAGAAGGGACGCACGTTCGTTGCAGAAGCATTATGAGGGGTCGGCCGCGGGGATGACGGCCCTCGGCCGCCCGCCCCCGCGGACCAAAAGATGGAGGAGGGGCATCGCGCGCGACACGACGATTGGGGATTCCTCGGTCGAAACCGTCCGCTAGTCGGAGAACGCCTTCGTCTCTTCGAGGATCGACCAGACGAGGCCCACGAGCTCCGCGCGTTCTCCGCGCGGCGTCCCCTCGCGAAGGGCCACGTAGTCCGCAAAGCGGGCGAACCGGGGGTGCCCGCCGGCCTTGCGGGCGGCCTCGGCGCGGCGCTCCGCCGGCATCGCGAGGACCTCGCGCACCTCGCGGATCGTCCGCTCGCCTTCGGCCTTGTCTTCCTTGAGTTCGTCCACGAAGAACCGGCACCAGTACGCCTCGGCGGCCTCCGCGACGACCGCCGGCGCCTGTTTTTCGACGAACTGCGCGACGAGCGTCCGGCCCTCTTCGAGGCTCTCTCCGCCGCGGGCCCGGATCCGGCCGGCCATCGCCTCGCGCGCGCCGCGCGCAAAGTGCGCGGGCCCGACGAGCCCGTCGCCGGCAAGCAGCGCGAAGGCCTCGGCGCGCCGCAGCACGTCGAGCATGCTCCGGTTCGAGCCCACCTCGTAGAGCTCCGGGAGCCCGACCGAGGTCTTTCGCCAGCGCTCGACGAGGAGGACGGCCGCCTCGCGCACGGATTCGGGCGCGAACACGCCGGAGGCCGGCCGGAAGCCCATGTCGACGATGCGGCGGTTCTTCCGGTGGTCTGCGTTGAACGGGACGTGGATGTTCACGAGCCGGTCGTTCAACGGCTCGCTGATGTTGTCGAGGTCGTCGAGGTTCGACGTCGTGATCGCGACGAACGAGGCGGGGAACGTCTCGCGCGACTTTGCCGGCGTCACGATCGATTCCTGCAGGCCTTGCAGGAGGACGTTCTGGGTGCCGCGCGGGAGCTTGCCGACCTCGTCGACCAAGAGGACGCCGCGGTTTGCCTGAAGGAGCTTTCCCGGCTCGAGGATGAGGGGCGAGGTCGGGTCGCCGACCTCTTCGAGCTTCGCGAGGTTGATCGAGCCCGTGAGGTTGTCGGGGAACACCTCGGGACTCCCCTGGACGCGCGCGAGGCCATACCCTTCGCGGAGCCGGATCCGGCGGACCTTCACCTTCGCCGGGTCGACCGCGGTCGGGTCGAAATCGCCGATCTCCTTCAGGGACACTCCGCCGTACGCCGTCTTGCAATACGGACACGCGGGGACGCGCGCGGCGAACTTCTCGTCAAAGAGCGAGAACGGGTCGTCCTGGACGGGGCAGCCGTCGACGGCCCACACTTCCTTGGGGAAGAGCTGCCAGATGTCCTTCGCGAGGCTGGTCTTCCCGGACCCGGGCGGTCCGAGCATGAGGAGATGGTTTCCCGAAAGCAGGGCCGAGACGACGACCTCGAGGACGGCGTCGTCGAGGACGGTCCGCGGAAACAGGGCCTGGAACGCGTCGGAGCGGCCGAAGCCCTCCTTCTGGAGCTGGCGCGTGAGTTCGAGCGCGGTCGCGCGTAGGCGCTCGCTCGGCGTCTGCGGCGTGTGCCCTTGCGCCGAAAGCTCTCGCGCGGTCGTCATCGCGTCACGCCCCGTGCGAGGGCAAGGGCAGAAGCCCGCTTAAGCGTTCCCAACGCGAGGCGTCGAGCGCCGCGCGGGCGATCTCGGCGAGGGGGATCTTGGATTCCTCGCGGAGGATCCGTTCGAGCGTGCTCGTCGTCGCGGGGTGCTTCGGGCCCAGGATGTCGCAGACCTCGGGCCCCTTCGAGATCTCGAACGTGTCGATCGCGCGCGCCTCGCGGACGGTCTCGACCTTGTCGAGCGCAAGGAGCGGCCGCACGACGGGAAGGGCCGCCGCGTCCTGGATCACGACGAGGTTCGCGAGGGTCTGGCTCGAGACCTG
>JBQTJL010000448.1:0-2892 GCA_052387135.1 Methanobacteriota archaeon
TGCTCCGGCCGGGCGGTATCATGTTCCATGGCGTCGGTCCTTGGCTTGCGCCTGCGGGCGCGCACACGGCCTGTACGCTCGACTTCCCGTGGGGGCACGCGCGTCTCGGCTCCGACGACTTCCGACGCTACATCATGGAAGTGCGACCGCACGAGGCGGCGCACGCCATTTCGTGCTACGACGGGCTCTTCAACAGACCGAGGATGACCATGCACGAGAACCTGCGGGCAATCGCGGATGCCGGGCTCTCGGTCCTATCCTGGACGGACCATTGGAACGCCCGGCACGCACCCTCCGCCGATGTCCTCCGCGAGGTCCTGGACCATCATCCGACGGCGACCCTCCGCGACCTCGGCACGGAGACCTACGCCCTGGTCCTCACGAAACGATCGCCCCAAGGCACCAAGGGAAACGCATGAACCTCCTCGTCACCGGATGCGCTGGATTCATCGGTTCGTGCGTCGCGCGGCAGCTCCTCGCCGAAGGCCACACCGTGGTCGGGATCGACAACCTCAACACCGCCTACGACCCCGCGCTCAAGGAATGGCGCCTCAAGGACCTCGCGTCGCGCGACCGGTTCACGTACCATCGCGCCGACATCACGGACGCCGACGCGATCGAACGCGTCTTCGCCGCCGGTCCGCGCTTCGACGCGGTCTTCAACCTCGCCGCGCGCGCCGGCGTCCGCCAGAGCGTCGAGGAGCCGGACGCGTTCCTCGCGACGAACGCGGGAGGCGCCATCACGATGCTCGAGGCGTGCCGCAGGCACGACGTGCCGAAGTTCTTGCTCGCCTCGACGTCGAGCCTCTACGGCGCGCGGAACAACGTGCCCTTCTCCGAGTCCGCGAGCACGGACCGGCCCCTCTCCCCGTACGCGGCCACGAAGAAAGCGGCCGAGTCGATGGCGGCCGCGTACCGGCACCTCTACGGCCTCGACACGCCCGTCCTCCGGTACTTCACGGTCTACGGGCCCGCCGGACGCCCCGACATGAGCGTGTTCCGCTTCGTCCGCTGGATCGTAGAGGGCGAGCCGATCACGGTCTACGGCGACGGCACGCAGAAGCGCGACTTCACCTACGTCGAGGACATCGCACGAGGCACGATCGCCGCGCTGAAGCTCAAAGGCTTCGACATCGTGAACCTCGGGAACGACGCGCCGGCCGAACTGTCGGAACTGATCCGGCTCATCGAGAAGCACGCCGGCGCCAATGCGCGCATCGTGACGAAGCCGGCGCACGCGGCGGACGTCAAGGCGACGTGGGCCGACGTCCGGAAGGCGAAGCGGCTCCTCGGATGGACGCCCCGGACCTCGCTCGACGAAGGGGTCGCGCGGTGCGTCGCGTGGTACCGCGAGCATCGGGAGTGGGCGTCGAAGCTCGACCTGGGGGCGGTCTAGGATGAGGTTCCTCGTGACCGGCGGCGCCGGGTTCATCGGGTCGAACCTCGTCCACCACCTCGCCCACGTCCACGCGGGGGTCGACGCCTCGCGATGCTGCCCCGACCACGACGAGTACGATTCGGTCGGAGACCTGCCGGACCTCCGCATCCACAACGTCGACAAGCTCACATACGCGGGCCGGGCCCGGCACCTCGCCGGCGTCGACGGCTGGAGCGGCCACTCGTTCGCGAAGGTCGACGTCTGCGACGCCGAGGCGATCGAGAAGGAATTCGCGGCCTTCGAGCCGGACGTCGTGCTGCACCTCGCGGCGGAAAGCCACGTCGACCGGAGCATCGCCGACGGCCGGGTCTTCGTCGACACGAACGTCGTCGGCACCCAGGTACTCCTCGATGCCGCGCGCCGGCACGACGTGCCCGGCTTCCTCCACGTCTCGACCGACGAGGTCTACGGCAGCATCCGCGAAGGGTCGTTCCCCGAGTCGAAGACGTACGACCCCGCGAGCCCGTACGCCGCATCGAAGGCGGCAAGCGACCTCCTCGCGCTCGCGCACCACAAGACCTACGGGCTCCCGGTCGCGGTCACGCGCTGTACGAACAACTACGGGCCCCGCCAGCACCCCGAGAAGCTCCTCCCGAAGACGATCACGCGCGCGATGCGCGACGAGAAGATCCCGATCTACGGCGACGGCACGAACGTCCGCGACTGGCTATACGTCAAGGACCACTGCGAGGCGCTCGACCTTCTCGCGCGGAAGGAGCCGTGGGGCGAGGTCTACAACGTCGCCGGGCGCGCCGAGCTCCCGAACCTCGAGGTCGTGGGCCGGGTCCTCCGCGCGCTCGGGAAGCCGAATTCGCTCGTCGAGTTCGTCCCCGACCGCCCCGGGCACGATTTCCGGTACAGCCTCGACGATTCGAAACTCCGCGGGCTCGGGTGGAAGCCGCGGATGCCGTTTGCGACCGGCCTTTCCCACACGATCCGGTATCTTCACGACCACGAGGTGAGCGAATGAAGGGGATTATCCTCGCCGGCGGCTCCGGCACGAGGCTCGACCCGATGACGCGCGCCGTGAGCAAGCAGCTCCTGCCGATCTACGACAAGCCGATGGTCCACTATCCGCTGTCGACGCTGATGCTCGCAGGACTCCGCGACTTCCTCGTGATCTCGACGCCGCGCGACCTTCCTCAGTATCGCCAGCTCCTTGGCGACGGGTCCGACCTCGGCGTCACGATCTCGTACGCCGAACAGCCGCGCCCCGGCGGCATCGCGCAGGCGTTCGTCGTCGGGCGCGATTTCATCGGCCGAGACGACGTCGCGCTGATTCTCGGCGACAACATATTCTACGGCCAAGGTCTCTCGGGGATTCTCCAGGACGCGGTCCGCACGAACGACGGCGCGACCGTGGTCGGCTACTACGTGAAGGACCGCCCCGGGCACGACCGGCGCTACGCCATCGACTCCCGCAAGATCCAGGGCGAACTGGGCTGGCGGCCGCA
>JBQTJL010000449.1:0-4402 GCA_052387135.1 Methanobacteriota archaeon
CGGTCGGCGCCGACGCGCTCCTCCTCTTCACCGACACGGACGGCGTCCTCGGGGACGACAAGCGGACGATCCCTGCGCTCACCACCCAGGAAGCCGCCGGGCTCGTCCGCTCGGGCGTCGCCCGCGACGGGATGGAGCCGAAACTTTCCGCGGCCTGTCACGCCGTGCGCCGGGGCGTACGGACCGTGCAGATCCTGCCGGCCCGCTCGTCCCGCCCTTTGTCGGAAGGACTCTCCGCCGTTTCCTACGGGACCCGTATCCAGACTGGAGGCCGGACGCGTGTTTAGGACGATGGATTTCGATTTTGCGGCAAAGTGGCGCGAACTCATGATGCCGAACTACGCGACCCCGCGCCTGTTCCTCGAGCGGGGGCACGGCTCGCGCGTCGTCGACGCAAGCGGCCGCAAGTACCTCGACTTCATCGCGGGGCTCGCGGTCTCGTCGACCGGCCACGCACACCCGCGGGTCGTCGCCGCGATCGCCGAGCAGGCGGCCGAACTCCTCCATAGCTCGAACCTCTACGGGAACCTGCCCTCGTTGCGCCTCGCGCGGCGCCTCACGCAGCTCTCGGGGCTCGGCAAGGTCCTGTTCGTGAACTCGGGGACCGAGGCGAACGAAGCCGCGATCAAGCTCGTCCGCAAGTGGGCCCACTCCGGCGGCACCGGGAAGGGCCACGTGATCGCCGCGGAGAACTCGTTCCACGGCCGGACGCTCGGGGCGCTCGCGGCGACGGGCAAGACGAAGTACCGCGAGCCGTTCGGACCGCTTCCGGAGGGGTTCTCGTTCGTCCCGTTCAACGACGAGGCCGCGCTGGAGCGCGCGATCACGGAGGAGACGAGCGCGGTGCTCCTCGAGCCGATCCAGGGCGAGGGCGGCGTCGTCCCGGCGCGGAAGGAATACCTCGAGGTCGCCCGCGAGATCTGCGACGACCACGGCCTTCTCCTCGTGTTCGACGAAGTCCAGACCGGCGTCGGGCGCACCGGCCGGTTCTTCGCGCACCAGCACGCGGGCGTGACGCCGGACATCGTGACGCTTGCGAAGGGCCTTGCATCGGGGCTTCCGATCGGGGCCTGCATCGCCCGCGACGAGGTCGCCCGCGCGTTCGCCCCCGGCGACCACGGGTGCACGTTCGGCGGGAACCCGGTCTCCGCGGCGGCGGCGTTGGCGACGCTCGACGTCCTCGAGGAGGACGGGCTCATCGCGGAGGCCCTCGCGAAGGGGGCGGCCCTTCGGTCGGCGCTAGCGGCAACCTTGGGGCCACGAGGCTCCGAGGTCCGGGGCTTGGGGCTCCTCGTCGGCATCGAGCTTTCGGACCCGAAGGCGAAAGAGGTCGTGAAGGCGGCCGAGGACCTGGGCCTCCTCTCGAACGCCGCGAGCGACCGCGTCGTGCGCCTGGCGCCGCCGCTCGTCGTCACGGAAGACGAGATCGGTGAGGCGGTCGGGATCCTCGGAGAGGCGGCGCGCCGCGAACTCCCGATCCTCGCCCGCCTAGGCCCTTAGGACGCGCACTTCGGCGGCGGAATCGGGACGAGACAGTCCGGGTCTTCCTGCGTCGTCGTGTACGTGATCGTCCACGTGACCGTGATGGTGCCGGTCGTCCCGGCGCCAAGGTCCGGGAAGCAGTCCTGCGGGCCGAAGACGGCGCCGTCGACGAACACGTAGAGGTTCGCCGCGGCCGCCGCGACCGGGACCGTCGCGGACCCGCACCCGAACCCCTCCGCGAGGGTCACGTCGGCCGCGTTCGTGAACCGGTAGAAGAGCCCCACGGGCGCATTCAGGTCGTCGGAGACGGAAATGACCGCGGACGGCACCGCGTGGTTCGTGATCGAGAGGAGGTTCGGAGTCGATGCTTCCGCGGCCGCCGCAATCGGTACCGGGTTCGGGCGAGAGAAGCAGGCGCCGCCGCGGTTCTCGCCGCCGAGGCCGTCGCCGACGAGGATCAGGTCCGCGTTTTCTTCGCAGAAGACGATGAAGTCGCCCGGTCCAAGGTCGTAGCCCTCGGTCTCTGAGACCGTCGCCGACTTGTTCGTCACGATGTGCGATCCGTGCGCCGCAACGAACGGCGCGACCAGCATCAACACCAGGATCCCCGCGATCGGGCGAGCGTCGATCTTCATTTTGCCTTCACCTTCCCGCAGCCTCCGCGGCGGGTCGACGAGCATCGGAGGGACGCGCGATAACGCTTTCGGCGTGTCATCCCGTTTGCGCCGAAAGGAACGCGAAGGGGCCGAAAGGAGCCAAAAGAAGCGAGCGAAGATGGAAGCCGACGACGAGGGCCGAGCGAGCGCCGCAGGCCGGGCCGCGCAGGGATTTTTGCGCGAGGCAAGGAGGGCGACGAGCGGGTAGCAGGGCTACCCGCGAGGAGCCCGACGCCGCATCGCGCAAAAAGACCAAGCGGACCGGCCGAGGAGCGAGCGAGGCCCGAGGAGGAGGTGACCCGGGTTAGGCGCGCCCCGTCCCTCTCCAAGGATTCGTTCGGGAGCTTGCAAGGCAGATGGGGGACGGGGCGCCGCCAGAGGCTTGGCGACCCGGGCGCCTCGGGTGACCCACACCCCAAGAGGCTCGGAGCAAGAACGCGGTGGGGCGCTAATTGGGTTCTGGATGAAACGGAGACTTCGGGCCCTTGGGACAAGAGGCCCAGGTGCCATTGCGAAAAGCACGAAGCCGTCGGACCCGGACTCCCTGCGTGTGGACGAGCCGCCGGGACCGACATGCCCCCTCTGCGAGGCGGGGCTCGAGGGATTCTTCCTCGGCGACGACGCGATCCTCACATGTCCGGAATGCGGGCCCGTGGGGCTCGTGAAGGACCTCCACGGGACACCCGCGGGGTATTCGTTCTTCGCGCAAGGCGCCTTCGGCCGGGGTCGGCGCCCGCCCGAGGGTACGTAGGCGCGACAGCCTTTTCTGTTCCGGCGATGCTCCGGGGTCCGGTGGGACCTTGAAGGCGACCTTTACCGTCTCCGTGTTGGTGCTTGCGATGGCCGGACTCGTCGGACTCTCGTCCGAGGCGCGGGCGGACACGTGCGCCGCCTCCGACCCCACGGTCGAGGCCCTGGTCTGTCCCCCGATCCTCGGCGTGTTCTGCACCCTCTACAACCCGAAGGGCGCCGTCGCCTGCGCGAAGCGCTCCGTGCCGCGGATCGAGATCTCCTGCGAGACGATCTGCGCGTGACGGACGTCTAGGCGCGGCTCGTGAGCTTGTTCAGGATCTCGAACGCGCGCATCATGTCGGTCTCGTCGACGACGAACATCGTCTCCTTGTAGCAGGAGATCACCTCGACGAAGTTGATCCCTTGCGACGAGAGCGCGCCCGAGAGATACGCCATGATGCCGGGCGTCTCCTCGATCACGTCGGGGCTCGAGACGACGAGTTCCACGAGGCCGGAGCGCGTGACCTTGATCACGTCCTCCTTTCCGACGATGTCCTCGATCTCCTTCCCCGAGGCGGCGTCGGTGATGATCGTCACCCCGGCGGAGCCGTGGATCACGTGCATCGTGTGGTCGCGGTCCTTTACGTGGTTCATCGCCTTCTCGAGCTTCGTGAAGATGTGCCACGAGGGGCGCGCCGTGATGATCGCGACCTTGGTCCGGATCTCGATCTTCGACTTCTGGAGGAGCGCGATCACCTTGTCCTCGTTCACGGGGTACCGCGCGCTCATCTCGTAGCGCCGGCACGCGATCAGGGCGGCCTCCTCGCTCGTCACGCCGGTCTCCTTCATGATCTGCCGGGCGAGCGCGGAGAGGTTGATGAGGCCGTGCCGCATGCAATCCTTGATCGAGGGGTGCGACTCGATGTAGTCGCGGACCACCTGCGCGGTCGACGGCTTCCGCTCCTTCGGGGGCGCCACGCGACGGCAGTCGCATATGCGGGCTTAAATGTTTATTCCGGGACAGTTCTGACCACGGATTGTTCCTTGTAAGTCGACATGCTTAAAAGCGGAAGCTTGAATGAAGCCGATGGGCAACGACATGGCCAAGAAGTGTGTCCTCGCCTACTCGGGCGGCCTTGATACGAGCGTCGCGATCCGCTGGCTCGCGGAGGCCTACGGCGTCGAGGTCGTGACGCTCACCCTCGACCTGGGGCAGCCCACGGCCGGCCTCGACGAGGCGGTCACGAAAGCGAAGAAGATCGGCGCGGTGCGGACCGTCGTCGTCGACGCACGGAAGGAGTTCGTCGAGGACTTCGTGTTCCCGGCCGTGAAGGCGAACGCGCTCTACGAAGCGGCGTACCCGCTCGCGACGGCGCTCGGGCGTCCGCTCATCGCGAAGCACCTCGTGAAGGTCGCCCACGACGAGGGCGCAGAGTTCGTGGCCCACGGCTGCACCGCGAAGGGGAACGACCAGGTGCGGCTCGACATCTCGACGCGTGCCCTGGATCCCGCCTTGAAGGTCATCGCCCCGA
>JBQTJL010000450.1:0-9005 GCA_052387135.1 Methanobacteriota archaeon
GTCTCGGGCGTCAAGGGGTTGTTGTCCGGGTCGTAGATGGGGAGCCCGTTCAACAGCGCGTCGACGTCGAGGCTCGCGATCGCCTGGGCACCAGCCCGGCCCAGGTTGCCGCCGTTGTCGCCGCCCAAGCCACGGAAGGGCGGGGCGGTGCCACGGCCGGAGGCACCCTCAGTGTTATTAGCGTCGGTGCGGGCCGGGCCGCACTCGGTCGTCGCCGAGTCGCCGAAGACCGCAGGGTCCGGGTCGAGCGTCGGTTGCCAAAGGAAGATCACGACGAGCGAGATCCGCTGGCCCGTGATGTCGTAACAGGGCTTCGAGCCCCAGTACGCGGCGCCGATGCCCTGGTCCGTGACCCAGACGTGGGCGGCGTTCGCCGACGCGTCGAGTCCGGTAAGGAGACCACCGTGGTGGTGGAGATCATTGTTCACAAGGCCCGATTGCCGCCAGTGCGCCGAGGCCATCGAGGGGACTCCCAGCACCACGAGAGCAGCAAAGATAGCTAGCCATCGCTTTGTATTCACAAGTTCAACCTCCGTTCGTTACGCCCCAGCCTTCCACGGGCGCGGGGTCGATACCCGCCGGAGCCTACTAAAAGATTTCCTCGAATCTGTATTCTTATGGGCATTGGATGCCCCTGGCGTGTCACACGGACGCGTCGTCCATTGTCACGGTGCCGGTGGCGGCGGAAGCTCCGGAGGCCCCCGTCTTCGTGAAATCATATAAAGCGCCAATCCGGCCACCGCAGCGATCAGGACGGCCCCGGCCGCAAGCGCGAGCCACGGGCGGTCCGGCGTCGGCGCAAGGTCGAGCACGACGAGCGAACCTGCCGCCGCGGGCGTCACGGTCCAGTTCCGCGTCTCGTTCCCGTCCCGCAGGAAATACGTGTACGAATACTCCGCCGCGGCGCCGGTCGCGTTCACGGTCCGCACCGGAAGCGGCGCCCGGGACGTGAACCCCTCGGCGTCCGTCCGGAACGCCGCGATCGTGCGGTTGTCGGCGTCGGCGCGGAGGACGAGCGTCGCGTTCGGGACCGGCGTCGAGGCGTTCACGAGCCGCGCGCGGACCGGCGCCGCCTCGATCACGCGTCCAGGGCCGGACGATCGATTCCCCCAGTCGTTCCCGGACTCGACGTAGCTCGTGTTGTAGAAGCGGAGCCCGAAGTCGCCGTGGCCGCGGATCCGGTTCCCGACGACCTCGACGCGGGCCGTATCGTCCGCGACGAGCGCGTTCAGCTGGTGGTCGAGGATCTGGTTGTCCTCGATCAACGCGTAGGTGGCGTTCACGAGCGCAACGCCCGCCATGCTCCCGCCGCGGCCGAATATCTCGTTCCCGCGCGCGACGAGCCGGTAGGGGATCCCGCCGCCTACGCGGAGCCCGTCCGCGGTGATCGCGAAATCGTGGTTCACGAACGTGGAGTTCTCGATCGTCGCCGAGGAGTTCGAGTGGAGCCGCACCCCGGCGTAGAGCGAGGCGATGGCGGTCCCGCGCACGGTGGCGTTCCCGCCGTAGAGGAGGATCCCGTGGACGCCGGTCACGATCTCGGAGTCCTCGATGACGATGGGCTCCTCGTTCCGGGCGGCGACGATGCCGGTCACGCTCGCGTTCACGAACGTGCGGCGCATCGTGAGCATCCCGTGAACGAACACGCCGATGTCCCCGTCGTTCCCGTCGATGCGGGCGTCGACCACGGTGACGCTCACGCCCTTCCCGACGAGAAGCCCCGAGCCGGTCCGGGTGAGGGTCGTGTTCGCGAGGAAGACCGTGCCCGAGGTCTGGAAATTGAGGCCGTCGGTGAACGCGGGGAGCGGGAAGCGCTTCGTGGCGCCGCTGGAGACTCCGTAGAGGTCGCGGATCTCGACCGGGTGCTCCGCCGTGCCGATCGAGATGAAGTCCGTGTGGTCCGAGTTCGCAAAGAGCATCCGGAGACCGGTCGACCGGATCACGGTCCCGTTCCCGGCCGAGCCGTAGAGCTCCCACTTCGAGCCCGGATACATCGCAAGCTCGACCGGGAAGCCGCGCGGCGATTCGAACGAGGCGTTCACGTTCCGAAGGACGAGGCGAGCGCCCGGGCAGAGCGCGAGGCTTCCCCGGATGAGGATCGTCTCGTTCTCGCGGACCTCCTCGCCCTTCACGATCCAGTCGTAGGGAAGGAACGCGGTCCCGCCGGTCATGTTGCGCGGCGGTGACGTCGGCGGCAGCTGCGGCTGACATTCCGACGGAAGCTGCTGTCCGGTCCCCGGAGGGGCCCCGAGGACCGGGAGCGCGAGGAGGGCGACGACGAGCACGCGAAGCCGGGCGGGAGCCACGCCCCCCGAATCGCCTCCCCCTATTTTAACCGGCACCTTGGCGAAAACATCATCGGGGGTCGCCCCCTTGCGGAGGCTGTGGCCGAAGCGAGAAGCAAGGGGGCAAGACGCAACGGGCGAACGGGCGAGGACCCGCCATGGCCCTTGCTCCTTGCTTCCTTGCTCTTTGCCGTAGCACTCGGGGGCTGCACGAGCGCCCGCGACGCCCCCTTCGTCGACGCCTCCGCCGACGCCGGGGTCCAGTACCGGGTCGGGACCCTCACCGCGCAGGCGACCGCGAACCCGATGGCCTCGCTCACCGGCGGCGTCGCCGTCGCCGACTACGACAACGACGGCCGGCTCGACCTCTTCGTCGTCGATTCGGGGCTCAATGCGCTCTACCGGAACGCCGGCCCGGTCGGCTTCGATCTCGTCGACGACGCGGCCGGGGTGAAGGGCGGCCTCGACGGACGGTCCGCGGTCTTCTTCGACTACGACGAGGACGGCTGGCAGGATCTCTACATCGTGAACTACATCGACCCGTCCCGGCTCTACAAGAACGAGGGCGGCCGGTTCCGCGACGTGACGGCCGCCGCCGGCCTCGGGCGCGCGATGACCTCGCACAGCGCCGCGGCGGCCGACTACGACCGCGACGGCGACCTCGACCTCTTCGTCGCAAACTACGGGCGCTGGACGCGCGACTTCCCCGACAACTGGACGCATGCGGAGAACGGCGAGAAGAACGCGCTCCTCCGCAACGACGGGAACGGCTCGTTCACGAACGTCGCCGACGCGGCGGGGCTCACGCACACGCGATGGAGCTTCGCCGCCGCCTGGGCCGACTACGACCGGGACGGGGACCCGGACCTTTACGTCGCGAACGACTTCGGGCCGGACAACCTGTACCGGAACGAAGGCGACGGGACCTTCGTCGACGTCGCGTGGGCCGCCGGAGCACGGTCGAACCGGAACGGGATGGGCGCGACGTGGCTCGACATCGACCGGGACGGGGACCTCGACCTCTACGTGAGCAACATCCACGTCCCGGACGTCGACGTGCCGACGTTCCACGGGAACGTGCTCTTCGTGAACGACGGCGGCGGAAACTTCACCGAAGAAGCCGCGGCCCGCGGGGTCGCGGACGGCCTTTGGTCGTGGGACTCCGAGGCGTTCGACGCGGAGAACGACGGCGACCTCGACCTATTCGTCGCGACGGGCTTTGCGACGCGGAAGGAGCGGGACGTCTTCTACACCGGGGACATCCGCCTCGTCTCGTCGGACGAGACCGAGACCGGCGAGGGCCTCCGCAAATACTACGAGGAGAAGTACTGGGACTACAACGACACCCACTACCTGACGCTCCCGATCTACACCGGGGGCCAGCAGTTCTACTCGCAGTCCCAAGGCGGCGACCAACCGAAGCGGTTCTTCGTGAACGACGGCCGCGGCAACTTCACGGAAGCTGCCGAGGCGTGGGGCCTTTCGCACCGCGGCGACGCGCGGGGGATCGCGACCGCCGATTTCGATGCGGACGGCGACCTCGACCTCGTCTACACCGCGTTCCTCTCCGAGCCCCGGTACTTCCGGAACCGGGCACCGCAGGGCCGGCACCTCGACCTCCTCCTCGAAGGGACGGACAGCAACCGCGACGCGGTCGGGGCCGCCGTCTACGCGACGTACGGCGGGTCCACGCTCGTGCAGGAGCGCATCGCGGGCGGCGGCTTCCAGAGCCAATCCTCGCCGTGGCTCCACTTCGGGCTGGGGGCAAACGAGACCGTGGACGAGCTCGTCGTCCGGTGGCCTTCCGGCCGCGTCGACCGGTTCGAGGACGTCGCGGGGAACGCGAGGTATCGGTTGGTCGAGGGCGGTGCCGTCCAACGCGTCTGAGGCTCTTTTCCGTGATGGGTCATGAGTTATGGGGCCCGTGATGAGTGATGCGCCGCATCACCCATCACCCGTCACAAACCAGCGTCAGGCCTCGTCGGCGCGCACCCGCGCCCGCTCCCCACGAGGCGCCGTCGCCGCCTCGGGCGCCCGCGCCGCCGAAGCGGCCGCGTACGGCTCCGGGCGCGGCCGGAAGTGCCAGAGCACGATCGCCATGAGAATCAGCGCGACCGCGTTGATGTCGAAGTGCGACACGATGTTCGGGATCGTGCGGCCGGTCCCGAACGTCTGCTTCCCGATCCATCCCGGCGGGATCGGCATGCTGTACGTGTAGTGCTGGTAGAGCTGGATCACGTGCTCGATCACGTGGTAGACGCCTTGGAAGAGGATGAGGCCCGTGAACCATCGCGCGCCGGCGGGGCTCGGCTGCCAGATCCCGGGGTTCGCGCGCCAGATCGCGAAGACGACGAGGAGCGTCGCGCCGAGGGAGATGTTGTAGGCAAAGTGCACCCAGACCGCGTTGTTGAACAGGTGCCCGAAGAGCCCGAGCGGCTCGGGGTCGGCAAGCCAGATCAGCTGGTGGAGCTGGACCACGTGCTCGAACACGTGGATCGACTGGACGACGAAGGCCGAGACGAAGATCCAGAACGCCCACTTCGCGGCGCGGCGTAGCCTGCCCTCTCTGCCCGTTGCCTCCATCCGATTCCCAGGGACCTTACCGGCCTGACGCCTCCTTAAGGCTTCCGGCGTCGGCTGGTGTCAAGGCCGGACGTACGTCTCGGTGATGTCCGTCCGTGCTATGTGCGTGCGCACGGACCCGCCGTCGGACGCCGTCGGTTGCCCGTGGCTATTCGGCGTCGGCCACTCGTACGCCGGGTCGTTGCAGTCGGAGAGGTTCCCGAGGACCGCGCCGACGACGGGGCCGGGGCCGAAGCCCACGAAGTAGGCGTCCCCAAGGCGGATCCGGCCCACGAAGAGCTTGTCGTCCGGGTCCATCGTGTTCGCACCGACGGGGCGAGACGCGTTGAAGACGTGGTCCACGGGAGCAAGCGACGCAGGATCCATGCCGTTCCACACGTAGCCGTCGATCGCGCGGGGGCCATCGTTGTCCGGCGCTGCCGACAGGTTGCGGCGCATCAGTCCGAGGTCGCAGTCCAGCGTGGTGTTGTTATACGCATGCGGCCGTATCGCCACGCGGCATTCTTTCGGGGTGCGGAGCCTTGACTCGCCTGTCCCCGTCTGGGTCCGGAGCGCGCAAGGCTCGACGGCGCCCGGCGTGAGGGGGTCGTTGAAGGGGACGTCCGACCCCCAGAACAGCGGGATTCCGGAGGGGCCCGTCGCGCCCACGGCGGTCCTGCAGAGGATCACGTAGTCGGGCGAGGCGATGATGGCCAACGCCGCGCTCGCCGTGATCGCGCATCCATTCCCGTCGATGTCGATGCAGGCAAGATACTGGTGGACCCGCAGGCCTCGATCGGCGCCGGACACGACCTCGCGCCGCTCGATCGTCGTATAATTTGCGGGGAGCCCCGGGATCCCCAACGGGTTCGGGAGGCCCGCTTCGAGCTGGTAGACGAAGGCGGCCGCCCCGTAGAGCCCGGTCTCGGGGTCGGAGTCGGTGCCGGCCGGGCACGCATAGTTGCCATAGGCCTCGTTGAGCAGGCAGTCCATATCCTGCGGCGGGTCGCTCTCACCGGTCCCGAGGCCAGGGAAGGGCATGGGCGCCCGGCCCGTCGTCCAAGGGTCGGACGTGCGGGGCGGCCCGCAGCGGCCGGTCGCGGCATCGCCGATCGCCGGCTGCGGATCCGTGTCCGGAATATCGACGATGATGATGGATGCCGGGATGCGTCCCGCCGAATCGTAGCACGCGCGGACGCCCCAGTACCGGATCGACGGGAGCTCGTCGCCGAACGAGACGTGCGCCGCGCCGCGCCCGAGGTGCCGGTCCGTGATCGGCCCGGTCCAGTGCGCGGACACGATCGGCGCCGCGACGAGGATCGCGAGGATCACGGATATCGTCCGCGTGCGGGCCACCATGCCGGCCGGGAAAGGGTATGGGGCGACTTAAGAGATTGCCGCCCTTCCTTAAGCGCGCGTGGGGCCGCTCGGTACCGTCCCGTCCCACTCCTTCAGCTTCTGTGCGAACGTGAGGACGTACCCGTTGTTGTCGCGCACCGTGAAGAGCCGGTCGCCCCAGAACTGGTCCTGGATCTCCTCCCAGACGTCGGCGCCGGCGGTCTTCGCCTGCGCGTAGATCGCGGCGACGTCCTTCACGTAGAGGTAGAGCTGGACCCCGTGGCCGCGCTCCTTCGTCGCAAGCCAGCGCTTCGCCTCGGTGTCCGCCATGCCTTCGGGCGAGTCCGCGTGGAACTGGATCCCGTTCTCGCCGAAGGTGACGAGCGCGTGGATCGCGGCGCCGCCCGGGCCCGGCACCTTCATCCCGACCTTCGCGCCGTAGGTCGCCGCGTAGTACTCGACCGCCTTGTCGACGTCGGGAACGAAGAGGATCGGTTGGATGCCGCGGGGGCCGGTCATCTCGCGGACCGTCGTCCGGACCTTCTTTGCGGTCTTTCTTGCGGCGCGTCCGGCCACCGTCGCGGCCTTCTTCGCGATCTCGAGCGCGCGGCGCCCCGTCTTCTTCGCCTTCGACGTCGCCTTCTTCGTGGGGCCTGCGGCCTTCTTCGCCATGCTCTCCTCGACCCCGAAGGTGGCGCGCCGTACGTAAGGTTTGTGTGCTTCTAGAGCACCCGCATCCCCTCGACGTACGAGGAGATATCGTACAACGGCTTCCCGTCCGGCTTCGCGATCTCCTGGAGCGCGGGCGGGTTCTCGTAGTAGCTCGCCGTCCGCTCCGTGATGCGGTCGCCGTAGGTCGGGAGGTCGGCCTTGTAGAAGACGCCGAGCGGGATCGAGTCCCCCCACTCCTGCATCTTGATGAACGCTTTCGCCTTCGTCTCGTTCACGGCCGCCTCGTCGGACGGGTCCCGCACCGAGCCGTCGTAGCCCTTGTCCTCGAGCTTGTAGACCCGCGGCAGCTTCTGCGGGAGGTCCACCCCCGAGTACCATTCCTTCGTGTTGATGTTGTTGTACGTCGGGCACGGCTGCAAGACGTCGACCAACGCCATCCCTTTGTGTTTCACCGCGGCCGCGATGAGCTGCGTCAGGTGCTTCACGTCGTACGCGTAGCCCCGCGCGATGAACGTGTAGCCGGCGGAGAGCGCCAGCGTGAGCGGATTTACGCCGTCGTTGATGTTCGGAAGAGGCAGGGACTTCGTCTTCACGCCGAGCTTCAGCGTGGGGCTCGCCTGGCCCTTGGTCAAACCGTAGACGCCGTTGTCGAACACGATGTAGGCCATGTCGACGTTGCGGCGGCCGGTGCCGACGAAGTGGCCCGCGCCGATCCCGTAGCCGTCCCCGTCGCCGCCCACCGCGACGACGGTGAGCTCGGGGTTCGCGAGCTTCGCGCCTTGCGCAAACGGCAGGACGCGGCCGTGGAGCGTGTGGACGCCGTAGGTCCGGATGTAGTGCGAGGTCTTTCCCGAGCAGCCGATCCCCGAGAAGCAGGCCGTCTTGTGGGGCGGAAGCTGCAGGTGGTGGAGCGCCATCTGGACCGCGTTCAGGATCCCGAAGTCGCCGCACCCGGGACACCAGTCGTTGTGGACGTCTTCCTTGTACTGTTTCAGTTCATACGCCATGGGTGAGCACCACCTTCGGGACCTTCTTCGAGCCAGCGGTCTTGATCGAGTCCACGATCTCGTCCTCGGTCATCGGGCGCCCGTTGTACTTCAAGACGAGCTGGTCCATCGCGACCCCCGTCTTCTCGCGCACATACGAGGCGAACTGCGCGCCGAAGTTCTGCTCGATGCCGACCTTCACGCGGGCCTTCGCGAGGAACGCCATCACCTCGTCCATCGGGAACGGGTGGAGGAGCTTCACGTGGAGATAGTTCACGGACGGGGCGCCCCCTTCGTCTTTCAAGCGCCGCATCGCGTCGAGGATCGCGCCTTTGGTCGACCCCCACGAGAGGATCGAGACGTCCGCCTTCTCCGGGCCGAACATCGCGACCTTCTTTTCGCGCGGGATCTCGCGGATGGCAAGGTCGAGCTTCGCCTGCCGCTTCTCCATCATCCGGTCCCGGATCACCGGGTCTTCCGTGATGTGGCCGTGCTCGGTGTGCTCGTCGCCGGTCGCCCACCAGATCCCGTGCTCTTGGCCGAGGACCGATCGGAGCGAGATGCCGTCCTCGGCGTACGCGTACCGCTTGTAGCCGCCGTCCTTCGCAAGGACCGCGAGCTCCGCCGCCGTCGCGAGCTTGCCGCGGTCGATGCGGTCGACCGAGGCGTCGAACGGCCGCGTGAGCGTCGAGTTGTTCGCGAGCGCCTTGTCGGGAAGGAAGATCACCGGCATCTGGTAGCGGTCCGCCCAGTTGAAGCAGTCGATCGTCATGTGGAAGCACTCGTCGAGGTCGCCCGGCGCCGCGACGAACCGCGGGAAGTCGCCGTGCCCGATCGAGAGCGCGAACTTCAGGTCGCCCTGCTCGTGGCGCGTGGGAAGCCCCGTCGAGGGCCCGGCGCGCTGGTAGTTGATGACGACGATCGGGACCTCGTTGATCCCGGCCCAGCCTAAGCCCTCCGCCATGAGGCAGAACCCGGGGCCGGAGGTCGCGGTCGAGGACCGGACACCCGTCAAGGCCGCGCCGACCGCCATCGTGATCGCCGCGATCTCGTCCTCGGTCTGGACGACGACGATGCCGGTCTCGGGCCGCCCTTCGAGATACTCGGACTCGTCGGAGGCCGGCGTGATCGGATAGTAGGTCTGGAAGCGGCATCCGGCCGC
>JBQTJL010000451.1:0-1557 GCA_052387135.1 Methanobacteriota archaeon
TCCGACACGTCGCATGTTGGGTGGACATTTGTGGTCATCATGACCTCGGAGGCTGAAGGCGCGCCCGCGCGCACTCCGGATAAAATCCGGAAAATCGGTCGTTTCCCGAAATTCCTAGCCGGGCTGATGGCGCTCGCGTTGGTCGGGGCGGCCGCCGCCGTCTTCCTGCCGGGCGAGCCCGGCGCGCCCGGCGAATCCGTGGCCCCGCTTGCTGCGGCACCGCGGCCGGTCGAAGGTCTGAACCTGAATCCTGTTCTCGTCGCGACGCTGAACGGCAACGAGGTCCACGGCGGCGAGTCCGTCCGGGTCCGTCCCGGCGACATGGTGATCGTCGACCTTACCGGCTCGTTCGACCCCGACGGCGCGATCGGCTTCTGGGGGATCGACTACGGCGATGGGAAGGTCGAGGGCGGCACCGACATCTCGAAGGCGCGCGTGATGCACTCGTACGAGACCGACGCCGTGTTCAGCCTGTTTGCGGGGATCAAGGACGAATCCGGCGGCGTCGCCGGCTTGGCGCCGGTGGTCCAGCTCATCGTCGACCCGGCTGCGGCGGCGAACGAGCGGCCCGTCGCGCGGGAACCGCCCGCGGCCCGTTCCGCCTACTCCGAGACCGGCGGGCTCCGGCTTCGCGCAAGCGACCTCGAGCCCTTCGTCGGCGAAACGGTCACCTTCGTCGCGCGACCCTCCGGCGCGGCCCGTGCGACCTCGTACTCCTGGGACTTCGGCGACGGCACGACGCAGTCCGGCACCGACCTCGACATGGTGAACCACGCGTTCGCGGCCGCCGGCACGTACGACGTGTCCGTCCGGGTCGCGGCGGAGGACGGCGCTTCGTCGCTCCAGTCCGTCCTCGTGTCCGTCTCCTATCGCGAGATCCGGGAGGAGGCGCCGAAATACGCCCGGGCGCCCCCGCTCGTGAACGTCTTCTCCGGGCGGGCCTGCGCGAGGCTCCCCGGCTCCGTCCCGAACTGCGACGCGCGGCTCCTCGTCGACCCGTCGCCCCCGGGGGACGCGCGCGGACGCCTTTCCCCGCAGGCCCGGCAGGTGCTCCTCCGGATCGAGGCGCGCGACACGTCCGGCCGGCCGCTCGCGGACCCGGGCGTCGCGGTGTTCGCGACGAACGTCACGTGGCGCTTCGACCGGGCCCCCGCGACCCCGTTCCCGTCGGTGGTCGGCGCGATGGAGTTCGCCTGGAACGAGGGCGACTCCGGCTTCTACTCGCCGCTCCTTCTTCCGACGAACGACGAGGCCACCATCCTGCACCTGTCGTTCGACCTCGCCCTCGAGTACGACGGCGTCCTCTCGACGGCAGGGACCGTCGTCGACGGAGCGCTGGTCGTCGACGTGCCGGACGTCACGCAACACGTCGAGTACGACGTGCTGTTCTAGGCCGTGAAGCGGGCTTCGCCCGTTTGGCGGTGATGCGGCCTTCGGCCGCATGGCGGTGGCGCGAGCGTAGCGCCCGGGGGCGGGGCGGCCAGCGGCCCCGGGGCCCGACCACCACTCGAAATAGGCCCGGCGGCGCGAAAGGCCCACACCCCCCCCCGTAGCCCC
>JBQTJL010000452.1:0-2925 GCA_052387135.1 Methanobacteriota archaeon
GGTCTTGCCCATCCCATCTCCTCCATGACAGAACCGACCCCCCCGGAAAAAGGAACACCGGTTTGCACCGGGCAACGAGTCCCCGGGCTGCCTGCGGGATTACCCGGGCAGGCTGGCCGGAACGAAAAGATCGCCGCGACCAAGCCCAGCGACACGACGCCGAGGACGCCCGCCACCGACGCGTGCTCGCCGATCTGCTGCTCGTAGGTCCACGAACCGAGCCCGTACGGGTCGGTGCCGAGCGAACCGACGAACAGCGACGGGCGAACGACGGCGAAGGCCGCCGCCGAAAGCGAGAGGAGGACGAGCGCGGTCCGCGCGGTCCGGCCGCGAAACGGCCGCGTGATCCGCGTGTCGAGTGCCGCGCCAAGGAACGCAAGGTAGAGCGGCGGAAGCGCCGCCCAGAGGACGTCGGCGAGGACGGCGGCGGCGTAGAAGCGGGCCGCGGAGTCTTGGATCGAGAACAGAGGACCGAGCGTGAAGGTGACGCCTTCGAGACAGAGGATCACGGCAAGGAGGCGGTTCGCAGCGCGCCGGGGCGCGCTCGCGTAGACGACCGCGGCCGCGAGCCACGCCCCGACGAGGAACGACGCGGTGAGGACCCGGAGGCCGTCGAAGATCCACGTCAACCCGCCGTCACCTCGCCTTCGATGCGGGTCGCCTCCTCCGGCGCGATCCCGAGCCGCTCCCGAAGGCGCTCGAGGAGGTTCCGCTCGTCCTTCGTGAGGACGCCGTCCGCCCAAGCCGCGGAGAGCTGCTCGCGGTAGAGGGCGAGGCGCTCCGCCTCGTCGAGCGCGGCGGGCGCCTTCCCGGGCATCGCGGCCTCGGCGAACCGCTCGGCGACGCGTTGAAGGGGGGCGAGCACGAAGACCAACGCGCCCGCGGCAAGGACACCGAGATAGAGACCGGCGCGCTCCGCAAAGAAAGTCTTCGCGAATTCCGAGACGACGAAGAAGACGGCGACGAACGTGGCGGCGACGGTGCTTTGCCGGAGCGTCCATCGGATCTTCACGTCGACGTCGAGCAGGACCCCGCGAAGGCCTCCGTGGCCGAGGAACACGACGTAGACGAGGAGGCCGCCGGCCAAGAGGAGCCACGCGAGGTCGCCGGCCAGGCCGCCCGTCCCCCACACGATGCGGCCGCTCCGGTCGAGAGGGAGGACGAGGAACAGCAGGACGACGAAGACGGCGTCCCGGACCCCGAACGACATGGCGAACGAGCGCGCCCGCGAGCGGGCGAGCGACGCGGGCTCGGCCCGGCGGTACGCCGAGACGGACGCGACGAGACCGAAGAGGGCGACCCCGCCGAAGAAGATCTGGCTCGGGATCTCAAGGAGGCCGACGTCGTCTCCCGTTTCCCCGAGGTAGATTCCCATGAATAGGTGGGGCCAGAGTGCGATGCCGAACGCGATGAGCGCGGAAGCCGCGAGGAGGACACGGCGGGCGCCCTTGCCTCGGAACGGAGCAACGAGCGGCGTTGCGAGCGCCGAGCCGAGGAAGGCGAGGTAGAGCGGAGGCAGCGACTGCAGGCTTACGCCGCCCGTGACGTTCGCAGCATAGCCCCACCGCGTGCCGTCGAGCGCGAACGAAAGGAGCGTCCCCACGAGCCCGAGCGAGCTGCCTTCGAGGAACAGGATCACGGCGAGGAGCCGGTTCGACGTGCGTCGCGGCGCGGCGGCGTAGACCAACGCCGCCATCCCCCAACATAGGAGCCAGAACACGAAGGCGAACAGGAGGTCGCGAAGCGGCGCGGAGGCCAAGCTCATCCCTCGGCGACCTCCCGCTCGATCCGGAACGCCTCCTCGGCGGGAACGCCAAGGCGCGCCCGGGCCCGTTCGAGGAGGAGGCGTTCGCTCCGGTCGACGACGCCGTCCTGCCATGCTTGCGCCGCAAGCTCGCGGTAGAGCCCGGTCCGTTCCTCGGGCCGGAGCGTCTCGGGGGCCCCTTGCGGCACCGCGAGCTCGGCGACGCGCGCGGCGGCGCGCTGCAGCGGCGCGAGCGCGAAGACGAGCGCCCCGGCCGCGAGGATCCCGAGCACGGTCCCGATCCGGTCGGAGAGCGACGCCGCGACGAGCTGCTCGACCACGAAGAACACCGCAAGGAACGCGGCGGCGAGGGTGCCTTGCCGGACCGTCCAGCGGATCTTCACGTCGATGTCGAAGAGCTGGGCCCGGAGGATCCCGTAGGCGACGAGCGGGACGAACAGAATCGTGCCGACGAGCGGCGCGACCTCCGCGGCGACGGGAGCCGGCCGGTCGAGCGGGAGATCGAAGAGAAGGAGCAGGTTCAAGGGCACGATCGCCGCAAGGAACGACACGTCGCGGACGCCGAACGCGAGAAGATACGCGGTGGCCCGTCGCCGCGCGAGCGTCCCGGACGCGGTCCGCGACCGGGCGGAGAAGGCGCACGCGAGCCCGTACAGGAAGACGCCGAGGAGCGCCGCCATCCAGAGGACGAGCGGGAGACGCGGCTCGTAGCCACCGGAGCCCCGCTCGACGAAGAAACCATAATCGGCCAAGCGAAGGGCCGCCCCCGCGAACGAGGCGAGGCCTACGGCGCCGAGCACCGCGCGCGACCGAAACGGCCGCGCGAGCGGCGTGTCGAGCGTCGAGAGGAACAGCAGGTAGACCGCCGGAAGGAGGAGGAGCGAGACGTGGACGACGCCCCAGCCGCCTTGCTCGACGAAGGGCCGGCCGAGGCCCGCCCCAAGGCCGATCAACGCGCTCCCCGCCTGCAGCGAGCTTTCGACGCCCAAGGCCAGCGCGAGGCGGCGGTTCGGTGCGCGCCGGGGCGCGGCCGCATAGACGAAGGCGGCGAGCGAGGCCGCAAGCAGCGACGCGAGGCCGCCGAGCACGATCCGGAGGACGTCGAGCGTCTCCGTCAACCCACGCCCCGGGCGGCCTCGGTCTCGAGGCGGGCGGTCGCG
>JBQTJL010000453.1:0-6354 GCA_052387135.1 Methanobacteriota archaeon
TACGCGGAATGAGCTACGCGGAATGAGCTACGCGGAATGAGCTACGCGGAATGAGCTACGCGGAATGAGCTACGCGGAATGAGCTACGCGGAATGAGCTACGCGGAATGAGCGTCCATTCCGGCGCCGCAGGCGCCTCATCCCGGCCGCGAAGCGGCCTCATTCCGCGGCCCGCAGGGCCGCTCATTCCCACTCGACGGTCCCCGGCGGCTTGTGCGTCACGTCATAGACGACGCGGTTCACGTGCTGCTTCAGCGAGTTCGTGATCCGGATGCTGATCCGCTCCAGCACCTCGTGCGGGATCTTGGAGTAGGTGGCGCTCATCGCGTCCCACGACTGGACCGCGCGGATGACGACGGTCGCGCCGTATGCCCGGATGTCGCCCTGCACCCCGACGGACTTCACCGGGAGCAGCGCCGCGAAGTACTGCCATGGCCGTTCGATCTTGTGGGCCGCGACGGCGGCGTCGATCTCCTCTTCGACGATGAAGCACGCCTCGCGAACGATCTCGATCCGCTCGGGCGTGCATTCGCCGAGACAGCGCACCGCGAGGCCGGGCCCGGGGAACGGCTGACGCTCCGAGGTCGGCACCTGCAAGAACCGGGCAAGCGCCCTCACCTCGTCCTTGTAGAGGTCCCGGAGGGGCTCGACGAGCTTCATCTTCATGTCCTTCGGGAGCCCGCCCACGTTGTGGTGGCTCTTGATGACGTCCCGCACGCCCCCGCCGGATTCGATCCAATCGGGCGCGATCGTGCCTTGGACGAGGAAGTCCGCTTTTGTCCTTGCCGCCTCGCGCTCGAAGACGCGGATGAACCGCTCGCCGATGATCTTCCGCTTCTCCTCGGGGTCGGTGACGCCCTTCATCGCGGCGAAGAACTCGGTGCGGGCGTCGACGATCGTGAAGGTGAGGCGCATCTTCGTCATGATGTCGCGGACGATCTCGGGCTCGTCCTTCCGCATGAACCCGGTGTCGACGAAGATCGCGTGGAGCCTTCCCCCAAGCGCGCGCCCGACGAGGACCGCGGCGACGGTCGAGTCGACCCCGCCCGAGCAGGCGATGACGGCCTTGCCGGAGGGGCCCACGGCGGCCTTGATCTCGGCGACCGATTCCTCGACGGACTTCTCGGGGTTGAACATGCGCGACGCTTCGACGAAGGCCTACGGGCTTTATGAAGGTTCGCTGCGCTTCACCGAGCGTGGCCGGCCGGCGGGGGTCGCTGATCGCGATGCTCGTTCCCGCGACGATCGCAGGCTGCTTCGCTGCAGGTCCCGACTGTCAAGCCTTCCGTGACGACGCGACGTATTTCGGATTCTGCTCGGAGCGGGACTCCTTCTTCTTCCGGGCCGACGTCGAGAACCATACGCGGATCCGCTGGCACCAGTGGGAGAATTCGAAGGGCGGTGGCGGCGGGGCGTACATCGCCGAAATGCTTGGCGGCGGCTTTTCGATCACCTCGTACAACGCGCGCGGGACGCGCGTCCACGAGGCCTCGACGTGCTTCGACGCCCCGCCCGTCGGGCGCCACAGCGGCCCGTTGGGATTCGGGTCCGGAGAGCCCGGATTCTGGAGCCTTCGTATCAAGTTCTGCGACTTCACCGGTCGCCTCGAGGTCTGGGGGGTCGGCACGCGCCCGCCCTCCGGTTGATGTCCGAAGGTTGAAGAAAGCCCCCTCGGTTCCCTGCCCGTGGACGTGTCGGCCTACGTCGCGCACATCGAACGGTACCGGGCGGCCCGGAACCGCTACTTCCGAGAAGACCCCAGCTCGCCGGTCCGGCCCGAGGCGCGCGCGACGTTCCCCGGGATCCCCTTCTTCCCGATCGACACCGCGTGGCGGATCGATGCCCGCCTCGTGCCGCTCTCGCCCGAGCCCCTCCTTCGCGTCCCGGCGACGGAGGGCGACGTCCGCGAGTGGCGCGACCTCGGGACCGTGACGTTCGACGCCCCGACCGGGCGAGGCACGCTCCACGTCTATCGACCCCTCGGCGAGGATTGGGACGACCCGTTCGTGATGTTCCGGGACGAGACGAGCGGCCGCGAGACCTACGGCGGCGGACGGTACCTCGAGCCCGAGGAGACGGCGCCGGGCCGGTTCGTCCTCGATTTCAACACGTGCTACTCGCCGTTCTGCGCCTACGACGACTCGTGGTCCTGCACGATCCCGCCGCCGGAGAACCGCCTCGCGTTCCCGGTCCGGGCCGGGGAGCGCGCGCCGCCCTCGCCCTGACGGGGATACGTACTTTATACTTATATTGTAAGTAGCCCGTCCCGCCGACCCTTGCGCTTGCGCTTGCGCTCCTACGAGCGTCTCGTGACGAGCGTCAGGACGTCCTTGTCCTGGAGCACGTGCTCGAGCCCCACGATCTGGTTCGGGAACTTCGCGGAAGGCCCCGAAACGATGGCGTACCGGAACTTGCGCCGCATGTCTCGATGGAGCATGTCGCACACCGTGCCGATCGTGGAGCCGGCGAGGCAGACCAAGGGCTCGACCATGTCGGCCTCCTTTCCCTGCGGCTTCATGAAGATGTTCATGAAGTGGAGGTTCTCGTAGACGACCTCCCGCAGGCGATCGAGTCCGACTTCGCGCGTCGCCGCGATCGGGACGACCGGATAGCCGCTCCCTTCGTACATGCGGATGGCCTCTTTGACGAAGCCCGGATCCTGCGTGTCGACCTTGTTCAAGGCTACGACGGCGCGCATGTAGGCTCGGTTCCCGGCAAGCACGTCGATGAGCTCGTCGGCCGTCACGTCTTGGCGGACGACGACGTCCGCGTTCATGAACCCGAACTCCTTCACCATCTCGTGGACGAGGTCGGTCGAAAGATGGGTGAGCTTCGTCGTCGCCGCGACCTCGATGCCGCCGCGCACGCGGCCCTGGTAGATCTTTACGTCCGGCGGCCTCGTGTTGAGGCGGATCCCCGCGTCATAGAGTTCGTCCACGATGACGAGCGCTTGTTCGGGGTTCAGCGCGTCGGCGATGAGAAGCACCAGGTCCGAGGATCGAACGACCGCGATCACCTCGCGGCCGCGGCCCTTTCCGCCCGCCGCGCCGCGGATCAGGCCCGGAAGGTCGAGGACCTGGATTTCGGCGCCCCGGTAGGTCATCATGCCCGGGATGCAGGTGAGCGTGGTGAACTCGTACGCGGCCACTTCGCTTTGCGCGTTCGTGAGCTTGTTGAGGAGCGTCGATTTCCCGACGCTCGGGAACCCCACCAAGGCGACGGACGCGTGGCCGGACTTCTTCACCGCGTACGACGGCCCGCCGCCACCGGATTTGGCGGCGCGCTTGATCTTTTCTTCGCGAAGCGCCGCGAGCTTCGCCTTGAGTTTGCCGATGTGGTGGCTCGTCGCCTTGTTGTACGGCGTCTTCCGGATCTCTGCCTCGAGCGCCGTGATCTGCTCGTCGATGGCCACGGGCCGACTATCCCGGCGTTGCCCTTAAAATACTATCTGTGGGAAATGAGGCGAGATGATGGAGATGGCGGATATGGGGAGACTAAGCGGTCGTGTCGCGTCCGGCGCGCATTCCATCATTTCCGCCATTTCCGTCGCATCTCCCGCCATTTCCGAGCCCTACGACGAGCGCGAAAGGACCGATAGAAGCCCGAACCGTTCGTACTCGACGAGGTCGTACGGGAGCAGGGCGGAGTCGTGCCGGAAGCAGCGGCCCCAGCCGTCCTCGACGAACGGGAACTCGCGGGCGCGGACGCATTCGGGGCAGAACGACAGCGTCTCCAGCGTCCCCTCGCGGGTCGTCCCGTTCTCGTAGCGGAACACGGCCCATTCGGCATGGAGCTCGACGACGACCGCCTTGCCGTCGACGACGAACCCTTCCTCGATGCAGGGTTCCTCCTCGCGCGCCCGTCGCGCGGGCGGCTCGAACTCGATTCCGTCGTCGTCGCCGTCCATGCCGACCCGAGACCGGGGTGCCGACAAAAAAAGGTTCGCGACGCGCTTCGGTAAGTGTCGACAAGGAGCGGAATAACCGCGCCGAATCAGGGATTCGGTAACGTATTAATACCACGACCGGGTTCGGAAACCGAACAGCATGGCGGCGCGTCGGCACCTCTTCACGTCGGAATCGGTGACGGAAGGCCACCCGGACAAGCTCTGCGACCAGGTGTCGGACGCGATCCTCGACGCGATCCTCGCGGAGGACGCGAAGGGGCGCGTCGCCGTCGAGTCTCTGGCGACGACGGGCGTCATCATGGTCGCCGGCGAAGTGACGACCGACTGCTACGTGGACATCCCGAAGACGGTGCGGAGCGTCGTCGCCGACATCGGGTACACGAAGGCCGCGTACGGGCTCGAGGCGGAGACGTGCGCGGTCCTTGTCGCGATCAACGAGCAGTCGCCCGACATCGCGCAGGGCGTAAGCCAAGGCGACCACATCGGCGCGGGCGACCAGGGTTTGATGTTCGGGTACGCGACCGACGAGACGCCCGAGTTCATGCCGATCCCGATCCTCCTTGCGCACCGCCTCGCACGCCGCCTCTCCGAGGTCCGCAAGGACGGCACCCTGAAGTTCCTGCGGCCCGACGGAAAGACCCAGGTGACGGTCGCGTTCGACGACGGCAAGCCCACCCACCTCGACGGCGTCGTGGTCGCGGCCCAACACGACGACGATGTCCAGACCGAGACGCTCCGGGCGAAGATCAAGGAGCAGGTCATCACGCCGGTCGTGAAGGAGTACGTCTCGCACGGCCACCTTCCGGCCGGGTTCTACGACGCGAAGACCCAGCATTACATCAACCACACCGGCCGGTTCGTGCGGGGCGGCCCGTTCGGCGACACGGGTCTTACCGGCCGGAAGATCATCGTCGACACGTACGGCGGGGCGGCACCCCACGGCGGCGGGGCCTTCTCGGGGAAGGACCCGACGAAGGTCGACAGGAGCGCCGCCTACGCGGCCCGCTGGATCGCAAAGAACGTGGTCGCGGCCGGTCTCGCCCGCCGCTGCTTGATCCAGCTCGCCTACTCGATCGGCTCGCTGGAGCCCGTGGGCCTCTTCGTCGACACGCAGGGGACGGGCTCGCTCGAGGACGAGGCGATCGAGACCATCGTGCGAAAAGAGTTCGACCTTTCGCCGGGCGGCATCATCAAGACGCTGGACCTCCGGCGGCCCATCTACCGCCAGACCGCCGCGTACGGCCACTTCGGCCGGAACGACCTGAAGCTCCCGTGGGAAGCCCTCGACCGCGTGGACGTCCTCAAGGACGCCGCAGGGAGCCGCGGGCACGGGACCCGCCGCGGAGGGCGATAGCGCATGACGACGAAGGTGGGCTCGTTCCTCACCGGAATCTACCCGAGGTCCGAGGAGCTCGTGCAGGCGACCCGCGACGCGGACCGCGGTCGCGTGCCCCTCTCCGAGGTCGAGAAGGCGCTCGCGCGCGACGTAAAGACGCTCGTTGCGGGCGGGGTCGCCGCGCGCCTCACGTACGTCTCCGACGGCCACCTTTCGTGGCAGGACCACTTCCGGCCGCTGGTCGAACACTCGACCGGGCTCTCGGTCGGGGCGCTCACGCGCTACTACGACAACAATTCGTTCTACCGTGCGCCGGTCCGCAAGGGCACCCCGAAGCTCGCAAAGCCCCTCTCCGCAAAGGAGTGGTTCCATTCGGATGCGCTCCCGGAAGGCCACGCATGGAAGGCGGACCTTCCGTCGCCGTGGTGGTTCGCGAAGGCGACCGAGAACGTGCCCGCCGGAAAGGCCGAGGACACCCTCTTTGCGTTCGCGGAGCACGTGCTCCGGCCGCAGGCCGTCGCGCTCGCGAAGGCGGGCTGCTCGTTCATCGAGTTCCTGGACCCGGAGGTCGTCGTCCGGCCGCCGGACGAGGACGGCTGGGAACACCTCCGGCAGGCGGTCGAGGTCACGACGAAGGGGATCAAGGCGAAGACGGGCTTTGCGACGTTCTTTGCGTCCGCCGCGCCGGTCCTCCGTGATCTCGCCGAGCTTCCGGTCGACGTCCTCGGCATCGATTTCCTGGCGACCGACCTCGAAGCGGTCGCCGAGATCGACCTGCCGCGGGGCCTCGCCGCGGGCGTCGTCGACGGGCGCGCGAGCCTCGTTGAGACCCCGGACCACCTTGTCGCGTTCGCGCGTGAGGCGGCCTCCGAGATCGGCCCCCGCGAGCTCTTCCTCACCTCGAACTGCGACCTCGAGTACGTGCCGGAACGGATCGCGTCGGAAAAGCTTGCCGCGCTCGGCAAGGCCGTAAAGACCCTGGGGGCGAGCCTGTGAGCGAGCTTTTGAAGACGCAGGAGATCGGCAGCCTCGCAAAACCCGGCTGGCGCGTGAAGGCGCTCTCGCAAGGAAAGGTCGGACCGAAGGAAATCGCCGAGGCGAGGCACTGGGGC
>JBQTJL010000454.1:0-5443 GCA_052387135.1 Methanobacteriota archaeon
AATGCCGCTGGTGGATGCAGAACGCGTCGGGCTGGCGCCGCGCCCGGTTCGAGAACCCCGCCCCGGCGCTCTGGCAGCAGGTCCAGATGGACGCCGAGGATCCGCTCGCTCGGAAGGCGTTCGCCTGGACGAAACGCGACAACTTCGAATACGACGACAATGTCTACTCGTTCCTCGCGTCCCCGACGATCGACTTGAGGACCGCCGTCGACCCCCTGCTCAAGGTCCGGCACACCGCGGACATCGACGCCTCGCAACAGAACGTCCAGGCCGGCGTGAACTACACCTGGGACGGCGTCGCGGTCCGCGTCCGGTTCCGCCTGCCAGACGGGACGTTCGACGAGTCCTCGTATCCCATCGAGGCGCCCGACTTCCACACGAGCCGGGCGTTCGACTGCCGGCCCGATTACGTACCCTGCAGCGACCCCGCGGTGTTCGGGCACGGCGCGCCGGTCTTTTCCGGGATGCTCGACACGGACGGGGACGCCAAGCCCGATTACAGGACCCAGGACCTTGAGCCGCGCGCGAACGTGAGCGGAGCGCTCGTGCCCTTGAAGGGCCGCGTGTTCCGGCTCGAGTTCCACGCGATGGGCCGGGCGGGCGACTTCTGGAACCCTGCGATCCAAGAGGAGAAGGGCCGCGGCCGAGGGTCCCTCTTCAACCTCACGAACGACGCCAGCGGCGCGAACACGGCCCGCGGCTGGTTCATCGACGAGGTGAAGGTGCAGGAACGGCGGTTCGGGAACGACGTCACGCTCGAGGGCCTCGCCGACCCCGTGCCGACCGTCGCGGGGACGCTGGTGCTTGGCACGAACCGGACCGAGGCGCTCGCGGTCCGCGTGAACAACACGGGGCTCTTCCACCAGCGCGGCGTGAGCGTCTCGATCGTGATCCGCGACGTCACGAACGCGAGCGCAAAGAAGATCGTCGACCCCTTCACGGACGTCGTCCCCGCCCAACCGATCGTGTACGCGTCGGCCACCCGCATGCCCGCGGTCGACCCCGTGACCGGGCTTCCGAACCGGCTCGACCGGGACGAGAACGTGACCTTGCACTTCCCGCTCCCGTGGCGCACGCCCGAAGAGGCCGGCCGCAAATACCGCATCTACGCGAAGGTCGATCTCGCGAACTCGACCGTGCCGTTCGTCGACGAGGATCCCGCAAACGACCTCCTCTTCGGGGGCCGCGGCGTCGACGTGACGATCCTCGACATCCACGACGCGGCCCTCGCGAACCTCTCGGTCGAGCCCGAGGTCGCGGGGGTGGAGCCGCGCTTCGTCCGGCTCCGGGTCGACAACTCCGGGAACGTCGACGAGGCGTTCCTCGACCCGAGGCGCTTCCACGTCGAGGTGGAGGCCCGCGAGGGCCGGTCGCGCACCCTCATCGCGAACGCGACGATCGCGATCGGTTCGCTCCGGTCCGGTGAGGCGTTCGCCCCGGACGGGCCCGTCTTCACGTTCACGCCGACGTCGGACGAATACGAGGTGACGGCGCGGGTCGTCCTTCCGGGCGAGCCCGCGCTCCTTGCCGCCGACAACGAGCGGAGGGTGCGGCACCAGGTCCGCGCGACGCTCCTCTCCGAGGACGCGGAGGACGACGCAACGAACGTCACCGCGGTCGCCCTTCGCGGAGCCGACGCCGTGTGGCACCGGACGAACGAGACGAAGGCGGGCGGGAACGCGAGCTTTGTCTTCGGAGGCGCCGGCGGGACCCCGGATTCGGCGGACGCGGCGCTCGTCACGCGGAGCGTGCGGCTGAACACGTCGAAGAACGCGTTCCTGTCGTTCCAGCACCGCTACGTCCTCGAGGACGGGTACGACGGCGGCGTCGTCGAGGTGTGCCCCCGGGTCCCGTGCGCCGCCACCGAATGGGTCCCGGTCCAGGGCGAGCGCGGCGGGAACTTGACGACGGCCTCGCCGCTCGTCGCGGACCTCGCCCGGCCGCCCCGCGTCTACACCGGCGACAACGGGAAGTGGACGCGCGAGGTCGTCGACCTTGCCTCGATCCCCGCGCTCACGCGCCGGATCGCGCTCGTCGACGACGGGTTCGACGCGGTCCCGTTCACGTCGGAGCGCGTCGTCCTCTCCCCATGGGCCTTCAACGTGACACAGGCGTCGCCCGGGGCCGACGGCCTTCCGGACCCTGCGAGCCGGATGTGGTTCTCTTCGACCCATCCCGTCGAGCGGGAGGCCCGGAGCGAGGTCCGCCGCCTGGCGCTCGGTCCCGTCGCGCTCCCCACGCCCGGCACCGCGGGGGCCGCGAGCGCGGTCCTCCGGTTCTCGGACTGGCGCTCGCTCGCGGAACCCGGCACCGGCGCGTACTCGACGATCGCGGTGGTCGCGTTCCCCGCGGCCGGCGCGCCCGTGGAGCTTCCGCTCGACGCCGACCTCCAGCGGGACTGGACCCGGAACGCGGTCGAGGTCCCGCTCGATGTGCTCGGAGGACAGAGCGTCACGTTCGAGTTCGTCCACGAGGTGAACCTCCGCGATTCCGAGAGCCGGATCCTCCCGGTCCGCGGGATCGACGTGGGCTGGGCCATCGATGACGTGCGTCTCGAGGTCGCGGGCGGCCAGACGCTGTTCCCGGCGGCCGGCGATTTCGACCGCGTCCCCTACCAGACCTTCGTGGGCTTCGTCGAGGAGACGCTCGAGGTCGGCCCGGGCGGCTCGGCGCTCACGAGCTTCCGGAACGGCCTCTGGCGGACCTACCGCGACACGCGGTCCGCCGGGAGCCCGTCCTCCCCATGGCTCACCGTCTCCTCCTTCTCGCTCCCGACGTGGACGACCGCGGGCGGGGACTGGAGCCTCGTCGGCGGGAACGCGACGTACGGTCGCCTCCTCGGTCGCCTCGACCTCTCCGACGCCGCGTACAACACGACCCTCGTCCTCGACACGAACTGGGACTTTGCGACGTTCCTCGACGGGACGCAGGTCCGGGCGAAGTCCGGAGGCATCGTCGAGGTCACGCGCGAGGATCCGACCACCGACCCCACGAAAGTCCGGTGGCAGACGATCCGCCCGACCACCGGCTATCCCGCCCAGCTCGGGGCCGCGGTCGCCTCGCCCTTCGGGTCGGACGCCGAACGGAACAGCGCCTTCGGCTACGTCACCCTCGCGCGTCCCTCCCCCGGAGGGTCCGGCGTGCTCGCGGGCCGCGGCGGCGGCGCCTCGGTGGCCTTCGACCTTTCGCCGTTCCGCGGCGAGACCGTGTGGGTGTCGCTCACCGCGTTTACGATCTGCGACGTGAAGTCGTGTCCCGAGCCGGCGATCTCCACCGACCCGATCCACAAGGAAGGCGGGCAGCCGTCCCAGACCTGGACGCTGCGGGGGGTCCGCGTCGCAACGGACGTGCTCGCGGCCGGCGACGTCGCGGTCCGGTTCCGGGGCGTCACCGACGCAAACGGCCGGGCCCCCGGCTGGTTCGTCGACGACGTCGCGATCCTTGGGACGCCCCGGAAGGGCAGCCTCCAGCTCGAGCTTCGGTCTCCACAGGGCGTCGCGGACGGATCCGCGGTCGTGGCGCCCGGCGGCGAGATCCCGATCGCGGTCCGCGTCCGGAACGGAGGCGTCGACGTCGCCGACGCCGTCGTCCGGATCGCGCTCCGGCGCGCCTCGGAGCCGCCGGTCGAACGCCAAGGGACCGGCGAGACGCTCACGACCGTCCCAGGGATGCCGGGATCCTTCGCGGTCCTCGAGCGCACCGCCGTCGGCGCGGTCGGGGCGGACGAACCGCTCTACGCAGCGAACGTCTCGGGCGCCGGCGTGGCGCTCGCGCCGGGCGCGGTGCGCCTCTCGGGCTTCCTCGGGCACCCCGCGGGCACGCGCGTGGACCCCGCGGAGGCCACGCCGCGCACCCTCGTCGGAGCCGCGACGGCGGGGCTTGCGTGGCGGCACGCCGACGCGGTGCCGGGTCTGTCGCCCGGGGACGACGTCTATCTCCAGCCGTCGCCGAGCCTCAACGTGGCCGTGGGCGACGTCCGGCTCTCCGTCACGGGCCGCCTCCCGGGGAGCCGCGTCGCGGTCGGCGACTCGGACCTCGGGGAACCCGTCGGCCGGCTCGAACGTTCGATCGTCATGTTGGAGCGCGGCGGAACACCCGGCGTGTTCGAGCCGCTCGCCGGGGACGTGCTGTACATCGACGGGGACGCCTCCGGGACGACCGGCCCGTCCGTCGGCTCGAACGCGCCCGACGTCCGACTCGGACCCGTGACCATCGACGGGGTTCCGTTCGCCTTCGGGAGCCGCGTCTCCGCTGGGGACACCGTGAGCGGCCTTCCGCTCACCGACGTGCCCGCGACGTGGAAGCTCCGTTTCATCGACACGAACCCGGATGTGGACGCCGTCGTGGATCCGAGCACGTTCGACGTCGAGTCCTCGATCGAGGACTTCGTGATCGAGTTCTGGAACGGCAAGATGTCCTTTGCGAACCAGAACGATGAATCCACGGAGACCGAATGTACCGGTGCCCCGCTTGCGACCATCCGGATTGGCCTGTCCGGCGACGCTCCCTCGCCGCCGGCGACCGTCGAGGGAACGCAATGCGTTGTTTTCCGCGCCCGCGACGGCGATGGTGCGACCCTCACGAAAGGTGTGGTGGGTGTGCCGCCGGAGTCTACTACGGCAGCCGGGCAAGTCAACGTCACCGTCCACCAGGGCGCGGGCGCCGAGCTGGAGGTCGACGCCTCGGCGTATCCGCCCAAACGACGTTGCGTGGGAGGGGCGGAAGTCAAGGCCAATTGGATTCGGTGGAAGCCCACCGCGGGTACGTCTTCGGGGATCGCGAACCCCGCGAACTCAGGCGCACGATGTGTGTACCTAGAACTCGTGGACGATGCGGACCCCGGTGCCAAGCGACGCATCTATGCGACCGCCATCGGTGTCCCCCCGCCGTCCACGTCGCTCCCACCGCCGCCGGCGGTCAGCGTGACGCCGCCCACGGCCTCGGCGACGCCGCGGCCGGGCCGGCCGGACCCCGGCGAACCGATCTACCTCGACGTCGCCGGCATCTGCTCCGCCACGTACACGGTCTGTCGCGGCGCCGTCGCGGAGAGCCCGCCCGACGCGGCGCCGCAGAGCGTAAAGGACGCCTGGCGCTTCGTCGCGAGTGGCGACGTGCGCCTCGCGACCGCCGTCGGCCTCGACGCGCCGTTCGGAAGCCGCGTCTCCCCCTCCGATCCCGACTACGGCATTCCCTTCGCCCGCGCCCCCGAACCGGCGACCGGGCCCGCGGTCGAGATCCACATTTCGCGGATCAAGGTCGCCGACCTCGACGCCTCGGGCACGTGGACGCTCGGCGACGCGGTCTACCTCGACCTCCACACGCCGGGATCCATGGAGGTCTGCTCTGCGCCGGCGGCCCTCGCGGTCGCCGCCGGGGACCTGCGGCTCGCCGACGTCTCGATCGCCGGGACGCCCTACGACGCGGGGACGTTCGTCGTGGGCGG
>JBQTJL010000455.1:0-2966 GCA_052387135.1 Methanobacteriota archaeon
GGCTGCATCCACGCGAACACGGCGTACGGGCGGTGGGGCAAGGGTCTCTGGGTTCACCAGAACAACCAGACGTCGAACACCTTCGCGCATGTCGGGACGCATCCGGGGAACGCGCACGTGTTCGTGGACCGCCACGACCCGGACCAGAACCTGCGAGCGGACGTCGGCACGAGCGGGAACATTCAGCTCTCCCTCTGCCCGACGAACGGGGACCCCTGCACGGTCGGGTAGGCCCTAGGCTCCGGCGCGTCACGAAAGGTGCTGACGACAGTCGCCCCGCGAGCACTTGGGGCAGCCGGCGACGGGCCGACGCGTGTCCGGCTTCTTCCCGAGGGACTGCACCATGTGGCCGTATTTTCGGCGCGGCATGGTCAGGCAGGGACGAACTTGTACCCATACTGGATGATGCCGGCCTCGCCTTCGTCGGCGATGCGTCGGAACGTGGATTTCACGCGGGTCCCGATCTGTACGGCATCGGGCTTCACGTCGACGATCTGCCCTGTGAGCGTCGGCCCCTCGTCGAGCTTGATGAGCGCGATCACGTACGGGGTCTGCATCTCGAAGCCCGCGGGCGGGCTGTGCACGACCGTGTAGGTCTCGACCGTTCCGGTCCCCTTGAATTTGTACGGCTTGAGCTTGCCCACGGACAGGTGGCGGCACTTCGGACAGAGCGATTTTGCGGGGAACAGGATGTGATTGCAGTTCCCGCACTGGGCCCCCTTCAGGTTGTAGCGTTGATCGATCTCCCGCCAGAAGCGAGGAGTGGTCTGCATTATTGGTGCACCTCCGCGGGATGAGCTACGCGGGATGAGCTACGCGGGATGAGCTTCGCGGAATGGCACGTAGAGCCGGCCTCCCGGGCCATTCCGGCGACGCACGTCGTCGCCTCATTTCGGCGGCCGAAGGCCGCCTCATTCCGCGCGCGAAGCGTGCTCATCTCTGGCGTCATCACGCCACCTCCAGCACGTGGACCACGGCCGTGGCGCCGGATCCGCCGACGTTGTGGCAGAGCCCGACCTCGGCGCCCTCGACCTGGCGCTTCCCGGCCTCTCCGCGAAGCTGCAGCACGATCTCGGCGGCCTGCGCGATGCCGGAGGCTCCGAGCGGGTGGCCGCGGGCCTTCAGGCCCCCGGACGTGTTCACGGGGAGCTTCGCCTTCAACGCGGTGAGGCCCTTCTCGGCCGCCGTCCCGCCTTGCCCTTTCGGGAAGAACCCGAGGTCTTCGATCGCGAGGATCTCGGCGATCGTGAAGCAGTCGTGCACCTCGGCCAAGTCCATGGCCTTCGCCTCGTTGCCCGACGGCTTGTAGGCTTGGGTCGCCGCGACCTTCGTCGCGGCAAGCTCGGTGAACGACGCGCGGTCGTGGAGCGCGAACGCGTCCGAGGCCTGGCTCGACGCGGCGATGCGGACGAGCTTGTCCGTAAATTCGTGGGCGCGTTCCTTCGAGACGAGGACCACCGCGGAGGCGCCGTCGCAGGCCGCGGCGCCGTCGAAGAGGCGAAGCGGCGTCGCGACGAGCGGGCTCCCGAGGACCTGCTCGCGGGTCACTTCGAAGTTGTACGCGGCAAGCGGGTTCATCGCGCCGTGCCGGTGGTTCTTCACCGCGACCGCCGCGAGCTGGTCCGACGTCGTGCCGAACTCGTGCATGTGGCGACGGGCCATCAAGGCGTAGAGCGCGGGGAAGGTCGCCCCGAAGAACGCCTCCCACTCCTGGTCCGCCATCGTCGCAAGGACGTTCGTCGCCTCCGTGTCGCCGATGTCCGTGATCTTTTCGACCCCGCCCACGACGACGAGGTCCTTGTCGCCCGAGGCGACGGAAAGGAAGCCTTGCCGGAGCGCGACGCCGCCCGAGGCGTCCGCGGCCTCGACGCGGGTCGCCGGGATGTGGCGCGACGCAAGGCCCGCCTCGTCCGCGACGAGCGCGCCCACGTGCTCTTGCCCCACGAAGCGGCCCGCGGACATCGAGCCCACGAAGATCGCTTCGATGTCGTCGCCGTGGATGCCGGCGTCGTTTGCGGCGGCAAGGCCCGCTTCCGTGATGAGCTCGCGGAAGGAGCGTTCCCAGAGCTCGCCGTACTTCGTTTGTCCTACCCCGATCACGAACACGTCACGCATCAAGCCACCAACCCGAGCTTGATCTTGCCGCGGAACTTCGCGTAGGTGGCGTAGTCCACGTATTCCTTGCGGTCGACGAGCGCCTTCACCGTGGGCGTGCCGTCGCGGCGGAGCGACCGGATCGCCGGCGTCACGGTAAGATCGAAGCAGTCGGAGCCGGCGCCGGAGCCGTAGGCCCCGACGAAGATGCGTTCGCCCGGCTCCGCCTCGTCGAGGATCGCGCAGAGCCCGAGGAGGGCCGCGCCCGAGTACGTGTTGCCGATCACGGGGCAGAGGAGGCCGGTCTGGTACTGTTTCTCGCTGAAGCCGAGCTTCTTTGCCGCGCGGACGGGGAACTTCCCGTTCGGCTGGTGGAAGACCGCGTAGTCGTAATCCGAGGCCTGCGTCCGCATCTCCTCCATGAGGCGCGAGGAGGCGGAGAGCACGTGGCGGAAGTACGCGGGCTCGCCCGTAAAGCGCCCCACGTGCGTGGGATACGTCTGGCCTTCGCGCCGCCAGAAGTCGGGCGTGTCCGTGGTGAAGCTCACCGTGTGGTTGATCGTCGCGACGATGTCCTTCGTTCCGATGAGGAAGGCGGCGGAGCCCGCCGAGGCGCTGTATTCCAGCGCGTCACCCGGCGCGCCCTGCGACGTGTCGCCCCCGATCGCGAGGCCGTACTTGATCATGCCGTGCCCGCACATCCCCATCACGGATTGGATCGCGGCCGTGCCGGCCTTGCAGGCGAACTCGAAGTCCGCCGCGGTGAGGAACGGGACCGCCTCGACGGCCTCCGCGATCATCGTCGCGGTCGGTTTCACCGCGTAGACGTGCGATTCGGAGCCGACGAAGATCGCGCCGATGTCTTTGGGATC
>JBQTJL010000456.1:0-5960 GCA_052387135.1 Methanobacteriota archaeon
TCCTGAAGGCAGATCACGGTCGGGCAGAGGGGATTTGGGACTCCCGGTGCTGGGGGGTCTTCGATGAGGTCCAACGCATCTGAGATCAATCCGGAAAGATCGATCGTCAGTTCGTCTCCGTTCAGGCAGGATTTGACCTTGTTCTCGGCCGTCCCCGTGGCGTCGAACGTCTTTCCCGTAGCAGTCATGCACCCGAAGTTATAGTCAGCGCCCGTCGCCGCTGTTGCGCAAGAGCCCGTAAGAAACAATGTGCACGTCGCAAACCCTCCCATGCCCCCGTCACCACCCACGTGGAGTTCGCCGCGGACCCAGAGGCCAATGCCCGTGTGACCGCCACGCGCCGTCCACGTCGTCGCATCTCGGCTGAAAAACACGCTCGGTTCGGCGCCTGCCGCCATGGGTGCAAGCAGCGAGAACACAACCGCCACCAGAATGAGATCCCGCGCCTTTCGTTTCATACCCATCAACGAAGACAAATCTCCTGCCGCCTCATGAATCTTTAGCTGAGGCGCTGATGCGCATCCAGGTCCCGGACAACGTGAACATCGAGATCGTCCTACGCTCGTAGGGGGGACGACTCGGGCACCGCGCCCTGCGGTGCGGTGTGGGGATAGTATCGGACGGTTTTTCCGTCGCGGACCGCGTCGACGACGCCGGCCGTCGAGAGCCGCTTCATGTGCCAGAGAACGGTCGAGGGCGCAACGCCGAGCTCGGCCGCGACCTCCTTCTGCGAGAGTCCCGGGACGGCAAGGACCACGCGGGCGACGTCCGCGGTGCCGGGCGTCTTCAGGGCGGCGACCGCGAGCTTCTCGTGCTCGTCGAACGCGCCGCCGTTCATGAAGTAGCGCTTGTATTTTCCGAAGCGCTTCGAGACGACGAGGTGACGGCGCTCGAGCTTGTTCAAGTGGTGGAGCGCGGTCCCCCACCCGAGCCCGAGGCGCTCGGAAAGGTCTTTTACGGAAAGGCCCGGGTTCGTCTTGATCGCCTCGTAGAGGCCGCGCCGGGTCTCGTCCGTGAGGAGTTCCTCGGGGGCGAGCTTCGAGTAGAGCGGGACGAGCATCCCGAGCTTCCAAAGGACCGCAAGGACGCTCGCAAGCACGACGCCCGCCGCGAACGCAAGTTCGAGCGGCGAGGCCCCGCCCGCCCACGAGACGAAGAGGAACCGCGAGTCGATGCGCGCGGGGGTCGCGGAGCTTCCTTGGATAGAACCGGGCGTCGCGACGGTCGGAGCCGAGACGCCCACGGAGTAGGTGAGACGGACTTCGCCGAGGTCGGCCTGGACGTCCGCTTCCTCGCAGCCGGCCTCTTGCTCGCGTTCGAGGCGATTCAGGCGGTCGACCCGGCATCCGGGTTCGGTGACGCCGATCTCCGCGTCGCCGGTCGCCGCGCTAGCATCGCCTTCGGCGGAGCCGGGGGTAAGACAGCGATCGCTTGCGGGAAGGTCGTAGCACCGGCCGGTCTGCGGGGCAGGGACGTCGTCGGTGCCGACGCCGAACTCCTGCCCGTCCAGCTGGAACTTGTGCTCGCCGCCGCCGACCGAGCCGCCGGCCGCGAGGGCCGAAGGCACGGCGAATAGCAGGGTCAGCCCGAGGAGGGGGATGGTCCGCATGGTGCCTCTGTCCAGCCAAACCTCTTTAAGAGAGTGGGTTGGGCGGTACTTATAGTTTGTAGCTACACCGTGCAACCGAATCGCACGGCCGACAGCCTTTTAATCGGCGAGACGCACTAGCGGACGTCCCGACCGGGGAAGGCTTGATGCACCGAGGCTTGGCGCTCGTTTCCATCCTTCTCCTCGTTCCGGCCGTCTCCCCGGCCGCCGCCCTCGAAGGGCCGACACCGCTCCTTCTTCGCGACGAGCTCGGGGTCGGCAACGGGACCCTGCCCGCACCGGTCCCGCTCCTCCGTTTCGCCCAGATAGCGGAGGCGCACATCTTGGACGACGACGCGCCCGCGCCGGTCCGGCGCGAGGCGTTGGATCGCGTCGGCGCGCCGTTTGCGGGCTCGCAGCGGCCCCACGAGGAGTTCACGGACGAGCTCCTAAAGGCCGCGGTGCGCGGCCTTTCGACGGAGCGGCCCGACCTCGTCCTCCTCACCGGCGACAACGTGGACAACGCGCTCGAGAACGAGGTGCTGCGGCTCAAGGACAACCTCGACGGGACCTATGCGCTTGCCGGATCCACCGGCGGACTCGTCCCGGACGGGCAGAGCGCGAACGTCGACGACGACAAGAACGACGTGCGCGACCGCGCCACGGCGCTCCCCGAATCGTTCAAGGATCCATCGTACCATCGACCCCTCGGCGTCCCGTGGTACGTGGCGCTCGGGCCGCACGACCTCCTCGTCCAGGGCCGCGAGGCGCCGACGCGGGCCTCCGGCGAGGCCGCCGCGCTTTCCGGCCGCCATTTCGTCTCGATGCGCGAGTACGTCCGGCTGTTCTTTGCCACGGACCCGTTCGCGTCCGGCGCGCTGGATCCTTCGGACGGGCACGGCTTCGGCCACGTCGAGCCCGGCCGGCTCTTCGACGCGGATCCGGAGAACGACGGGTACTACACGTTCGTCCCGAAGCCCGGGATCCCGGTCCGGTTCGTCGTGCTCGACACCGTGGACCACGACGCCGCACGCGACGCGCCGCAGCCCGCAAAGGACCTCGTCGCCCAAGTGAAGGGCGCCGCCCCCGGTGCGACGTCCTCGGGCCCCGGCGGAAGCCTCGACCAGGCCCAGTTCGCGTGGCTCCTTGCGACGATCGACGCGCATCCGGACGAGGTCGTCGTGGTCGTCGCGCACCACCCCGCGGCCGAGATCGGGTCCGGCATCGGCAAGGTCGGAGGGGCCGCCGTGGTCGACGCCCTCGTCGCGCGCCCCCAGGTCGCGGCGTTCGTCTCGGGCGGCGGGGCCGCGCACGCAAACCGCGTCGATCTTGCGCGGAGCCCGGCGGACGCGAGACGGGGCCTTTGGCTCGTCCAGACGGCCGGGCTCGTCGACGCGCCGAACGAAGTGCGCCACTTCGAACTCTCCTACCACGGGTCCGCCATCCTCGTCCTCTCGACGCGGCTTCGCCCGGTCGAGGCGGGGCCCGCGATCGACCTTGCCCGCGTCGACGCCCAGCGCGCCGGGGACGCTGCAGGCACGCCTGCCGACCGCGACGTGGCGCTCCCGCTTTCGGTGCCGCCCGCCGTCGCGACCGCGCTCGACCGGCTCGTCCCGCCGCCTCCCGCCCCACCCGCGGCTTCGCCCCCGCCGGCCGATTTCCGTCGCGAGACCGTGTACACGCCGCGGACGCCCGCGCGCTACGACGACGAACCGGTCGTCGAGACGCGCGTGAACGCGAGCGACGACACACCCGTCGCGGACCGAGGCATCCCGGACGTGCCGTTTGCGGCGATGCTCGCGGCCATATTGTTCGCGGCGCGTCGGACACGTCGGACGTGATGAGGCGCCTGCGGCGCCGTGATGGGTAATGCGTCGCCGGCCCCCGTGCATCACCGATCACGCGAAGCTCATCACGGGGGAACGTGACCGAAGTGCTAAAGGCCCGCGCGACCATCGGGTGCCCGTGATCGACCGGAACGCGGCCCTCGTCGACCTCTCGAAGAAGTCGGTCGAGGTCTTCCCGATCCCGGAAACGCTCCGCCGCCGGTTCCTCGGCGGGCGGGGGTTGAACGTCTACCTTGCCGCGCGCCACATCCCGCCCGGGGTCGAGCCGTTTTCGCCCGAGAACGCGATCGTGTTCGGGGCCGGCGTCCTCACCGGCACGACCGCGCCGTCCTCGTCCCGGATGAACGTGACCGGCCGCAGCCCCGAGTCGTACGTGTTGGGCGACGGGAACCTCGGCGGCTTCTTCGGGACCGAGATGCGGCAGGCCGGGTTCGACCACGTGATCGTCCGCGGCGAGGCCGCGCACCCCACGTACCTCTACATCGAGAACGGCAAGATCGAGTTCCGCGACGCGAGGGACTACTGGGGCATCGAGACGATCGAGGTCCAGGAGAAGTTCCGCCGCGACCTCGGCCGATGCGAAGTCCTAACGATCGGGACCGCCGGCGAACGCCGCGTCCGCATGGCCTCGGTCCGCCACATGCTGAAGCGGTCGGCCCGCTGCGGAATGGGGGCCGTGATGGGGGCGAAGAACCTGAAGGCGGTCGTCGCCGCGGGCGACCTCCACATCCCGGTATCGGACCCGAAAGGAATGATCCGGCGCTCCTCCGAGATCCAGCTCCAGGTCTCGGACACCAAGGTCTCGAAGGTGTTGGGCAAGGTCGGGACGGCCTTCCTCTACGACACGTCGAACGCGATCGGCGCGATCCGGACGAAGAACTCCCAGTCGAACTTCTGGGTCGACGAGCTCGGGATGGACCATATCGAGCACAATGTCGAGAAGATGATCTCCTGCTCCGGCTGCAAGGTCCACTGCACGCACCGGAACAAGCAGGGCGGCGAGGGGCCGGAATACTCGACGACAGGGATCCTCGGCGCGAACATCGGGGTCCTTACGGCCGAGGAACTGATCGACTTGAACAACCTCGCAAACGACCTCGGCTTCGACACGTCGAGCCTCGGCACGATCCTCGCGTGGCACATGGAGCTCTACGAGCGCGGCATCATCACGGAGCGGCAGACGGCCGAGCCGATCCTCTGGGCCGACGCCGACTTCGAAGGCGTGAAGCGCTGGATCCACCGCATCTCGCGCCGGGAAGGATGGGGCGACGTGATGGCGGAATCCACGCGCGCGGTGGCCCTCGGAAAGTTGCCGCCCGAAGCGAACGATTACTTGATCGCGATCAAGGGACTCCCGCAGTCGGATCCGCACGACGTGCGGTATCTCAAGGCGTTCGCGCTGGGGCTCGCGGTCGCCTCCCGCGGCGCGGACCACCTCCGGAACCGCCCGACCCTCGAGATCTTCATGAACCTCCCGATGGAGGTGAAGGAGCGGATCTACGGGAAGGGCGTCACGCGGGACCCGACGATCTACGAAGGGAAGGCGCAGACGATCGTGTTCTCGGACGACATGTTCGCGGTCGTCGACTCGGCGGGGATCTGCAAGTTCGTGACGCACGGGTTCAACTCGCCGCACTTGGTCGACATGACGCACGTCCGCGAGCTCGTGAACCTCGTCGCCGGCCTCGACATGACGGATGCCGACATCCGGCAGGTCGGGAAGAACACGATCGACATCGAGCGCTTCTTCAACACGAAGGTCTGCGGCGTGACCCGGAAGGACGACACGCTCCCGAAGCGCTACTTCGACGACCCGATGCCCGGGCGCCTTGCGAAGGGCCACCACATCGACCGCGCGAAGTTCGCGATGATGCTCGACGAATACTACGCCTTGCGCGGCTGGACGCCGGAGGGCATGCTTTCGTCGGCGCGGAAGAGCGAGTTCGACGAGATGCTCGGGATGGACCTTCGCGCAAAGCCCGTCGCCCTCGCTCGCTAGCCCGCGTCCGCTCGCCCACCCTTGCGCTTGCGCTTGCGCTTGCGCCCGGAACGTTCATCGTCCCGTCCGCCGATGCGGCCCCCATGTCCGAGAGGCGTGGCGGAGGCGCCTGGTGGGCCTGGTCGATGATCGTGCTCGTCGCGCCGTTTTCGGCGTGCGTGGGGCAGGATGCGGATACCGGCGGCGACGCGCCGGCCGAATCGAGGAACGGGACGTCGTCCGGGAACGGCACCGGCTCTCCGGGAGCGGCGGAACCGAACGCGACGGTGTCCGCGCCGGAAACCGCCGAGCCGATGGACCGCCTCGGGGACACGTTCGAGATCGCGGACGGCTTCGCGGCCGTGACGGACGCGGAACGCTTCCCGACGGTGAATCCGTTCGGCTACCGCAACCCGTTCGAGGGATGACCATGAAGGCCATCGCGTTCCTCGTCTCGATCGCGCTTGTTTCGTCGGGAGCTTTCTTCCTCGTTGCGGTGCCGATGCCGTGGGTCCCCGCGGCGAAGGCACAGACCGATCCGGGCAGC
>JBQTJL010000457.1:0-13142 GCA_052387135.1 Methanobacteriota archaeon
GGGCTGAAGGCCGCTACTCCTGTGCGTCGCCGGACGAACGGCGATGTCGTCGCCGTCGTCCCCGCGACGTACAGGGGTGACAGCGCTCCGCCCGCACGAGCAGGAGCACAGCGCTCCGCCCGCGCGAACAGGAGCCACTGCGCTCCGCCGTGCCACGTCGTGTCATTTCACACGCACATCCAAGCTGTTCATAAGCGCCCGGGGCGAAGTGACATTGTGGTTCCGATGGTGCTGCCGAAGAGCGGTGGGTTCGGGCTTGCAAAGATGACCGTCTTCTCCCTCCTGGGTGTCCTCCTCGTCGCCGGCGCGGCCGCGGCGCAGGTCTCGCTTGCGAGTGGTTCCGCCCTCGCGGCGGCTCCGGCGCACGTCGAGCACCGCGCGTCCGCTTCGGCGGACGCGTCGGCGCCGGACGTGCGGCCCGTCGTCGCCGACGGGATGGCGCGCGCGACGGCCGCCCGGGCCGACGCCGAGTCGAAGATCGCCGAGACGCGCGGCGAGGTCGAGCGCACGGTGGGCGACGTCCGCACGCAGGCGGACGGCCGGATCGACGGCGTCCTCGCGGCGACGAACGACATCGACGCGCCGGACGTGCACGCGACGGCCTCGGTCGACGCGCGGACGAACGCGGCGCTCCCCCCGATCCCCGACATCCGCGAGCCGATGAACTTCGTGCAGCAGGCGAAGGCGGACCTTGAAGGCAAGGTCGGCGCCGTGAAGGGCGAGATCGAGGACAAGGTCGGCGGCGCCCGCGCGACGGCCGAGGGCAAGCTCGCGATGATCCTCGGGAGCCTCCCCGGCGCCACCGCGAGCGTCACCGGCGACATCGCCGGCGCGCTCCACCTCTAGAGTACCCCCCGGGCACGCACGGGGCCCCTCGCGGGCCCGGCCGGTGCGGCCCGTCTCCTTCTTTTTTATCTCCATAATCTTTTAAGGCGACCCATTTCTAACTACCGACATGAAGGTCGCCGTGACGGGCGCGTCGGGTTTCATCGGCACGCATCTTTGCGAGTCCCTCGCGCGCGACGGACACGAGATCCGGCGGCTCGTGCGCCGGACCGTGGAACGCGGCGCGAACGAAATCTCCTGGGACCCGGCGACCCACACGATCCACGTGGAGGGCCTCGAAGGGGTCGACGCGGTCGTCCACCTTGCCGGCGTGAGCATCGCCGCCCGCTGGACGGACGCGCGAAAGCGCGCGATCCGCGAGAGCCGCGTGCGCGGGACGACGCTCCTTGCCGAGGCCCTCGCGGCGCTCTCGGAGAAGCCGCGCGTCCTCGTCTCGGCCTCTGCGATCGGGTATTACGGCGACCGCGGCGAGGCCACGCTCCCCGAGGCTGCGGGTCCCGGTGACGACTTCCTCGCGGGCGTCTGCGCCGAGTGGGAGGCCGCGACCGAGCCTGCGGAGCGCGCGGGGATCCGCGTCGTGAACGTGCGCTCCGGCCACGTCCTCGGGCGGGAAGGCGGGCCGCTCGGGGCGATGAAGCTCCCGTTCCAGCTCGGCGTCGGCGGACCGATCGGGCCCGGCGACCAGTGGATGTCGTGGATCGCGATCGAGGACGAGATCCGCGCGATCCGCTTCGCGATCGAGAACGACGCCCTGTCGGGTCCCGTGAACCTCGTCGCGCCGGACCCGGTCCGGAACAAGGGCTTCGTCCGCGCGTTCGCGAAGGCGCTCCACCGACCCGCCGCGCTGCCGTTCCCCACGGCCGCGGTCCGGCTGGTCTTCGGCGAAATGGGCACGACCCTGCTTCTTGCAAGCCAGCGGGTCGTCCCGACGAAGCTCCAGGAAGCCGGGTTCCGGTTCCGCCACGTGGAGGTGGGGGAGGCGATGGCCGCTTCCCTCGCGGTTCCTTCCCCGAAGGCAAGTTCATAACCATCCTCCTCGTACGCTCCCTTCGTGCGCGCTCGCCGGGAGCAGGAAGCAGGAAGCCGAGCGAGGGCTCGGAGCGAGGCCCGGGGCGCGAAAGCGCCCCAGGGCAGGGAGCCGGGCCCACGTCCCCTCGTGCCGCCTCCCTCGTCCCACGTTCCTCGTCCCCCTCCCGCGAAGGTCGAACTCCTGTCGCCCGCAGGCAGCTTCGAGGCGTTCGTCGCCGCGGTCGAGAACGGCGCGGACGCGATCTACCTCGGGGGATCGCACTTCAATGCGCGACGGTTCGCGGCGAACTTCCCCGACGACGAGCTTCGGCGCGCGATCGACCACGCGCACGTCCGGGGCGTCAAGGTCTACGTCACCCTGAACACGTTGATCTTCAACGAGGAATTCGATGGCGTCGTCCGGTTCCTGCGGAACCTGCACGACTGGGGGGCGGACGCATGCATCGTGCAGGACCTCGGCGTGATGCACGCGATGCGGACGCTCGTGCCCGACCTTCCGGTCCACATCTCGACGCAGGCCACGGTGCACAACTCCGCGGGCATCCGTTTCCTCGAGGACCTCGGCGCCGAGCGCGTGATCGTCGCCCGCGAGAACTCGCTGAAAGACATCCAGGACATGAAGACGAAGACCTCGGCCGAGATCGAGCACTTCGTCCACGGCGCGATGTGTTACTGCTATTCGGGCCAGTGCCTCATGTCGTCCCTCATCGGGGGACGGTCGGGGAACCGGGGCGCCTGCGCCTCGACCTGCCGGCTCCCGTACACGATGCAGACCGGCACGCCCGTGGACCTCAAGGTCGACGGCGTACCGGTCGCCGCGCGGCCCACGTCCTATCGGCCGATGGGAAACGTCATCGAGAAGCACGTGATCAGCGCCCGCGACCTCAACAACCTGGAGCGCGTGCCGGAGCTCATCGAGTCGGGGATCACGAGCTTCAAGATCGAGGGCCGAATGAAGCGGCCCGAGTACGTCGCGATCGTGACGCGCGCCTACCGCAACGCGATCGACCGCTATTATGCCGGCAAGTTCTACGTGACGGAGGACGAAAAAGAGGCGGTCCGCAAGATCTTCAACCGCGAGTTCACGCCGGGCTACCTCGACGGCAAGGAGAAATGGGCCTTCACGTTCTGGGACGACCCCGGGAACAAAGGCGTCCGCGTGGGCACCGTCGTCGCATCGGGCCGCGGCTGGGTGAAGGTCTCCCTCGAAGACTCTCTGAGGGTCAAGGACGGAATCGAGATCCAGCACGTGCGTCCCGAAGGCGCACGCGAGGAGTACGGATTCATCGTCAACCAGATGCTGGTCGACGACCGGTTCATCACGGAAGGCCGGAAGGGCGAGGTCGTCGAGATCCGCGGCCGCCAGTACTGCAAGAAGGGCGACCCCGTGTTCAAGACGTCCGACTTCGAGGTCCTCGATGCCGCGCACAAGAGCTACCAAGGCCGCATCCAGCGGAAGGTCCCCGTCGAGGTGCACGTGAAGGTCGGCCTGGGCCAGCCCCTCACGGTGAAGCTCGTCGATCCGGCGCGCGGCATCGAAGCGCTCCACGTCTCCGACTTCGTCGTTCCCGAGGCACGGTCCGCGGCGCTCACCGAAGAACAGCTCCGAGCACAGCTCGAAAAGCTCGGCGACACCCCGTTCGACGCGGTCGCGTGGAAGGTCAGCCTCGATCGGAACGCCTTCGCCCCGATCAGCGCGTTGAACGAGGCGCGACGCTCCGCCTGCATGCTCCTCGAACGGAACATCGCGTCGCGGCATCATCGAAGAGGAGGGAACGACTTCGAGGCGCGCGCCAAGGGCGTTCTGGCGTCTGCGCGCGCCTCGAATGCAGAGCAGGGCGAAGCCCCGCTCGGTCTTGCCGTCAATTGTTGGGGCCTCCCGAACCTCAAGGCGGCACTGAGAGGCGGCGCAAAGACGCTGTATTTCAGCGCGCTCCATGTGGGGGGACTGCAGCCGAAATGGGACGACGAGGCCCTGACCGAGGCCGTCTCGCTTTGCCGCGCCGCGGGCGCCTCCCTCTACCTTTCCTCAGGGATGATCCAGAAGGACTGGGAAGTCGAAGCGCTGCGGGCCGCGGCGAGGAAGCATCGCGACGGCGTCGCCGGCGTCCTTGCCGGGCACCATGGGGCCGTCCAGGTCGCACTCGAAGAACGGCTGCCCGTGGTCCTCGACTGGCAGATGAACGTCTACAACTCGTATACCGTAAACTACCTCGTGGGAAAATTCGGGCGAGGCGGCCTCGTGCGGATGACGGCTTCGCCCGAATTGACCTTGGACCAGATCCGAGGGATCTCTCGTCATTGCGACGCGCCGGTGGAGGCGCTCGCGCACGGCCGCCACACGTTGATGGTCTCGGAGTACTGCTCGATCGGCCATGCGACGCGCTGCCAACTTCCGGGCGGGACGTGGGCGCCGTGCCACGACCAACGCTACCGCCTCGAAGACCGGCTTGGGAAATCCTTCCCGCTCGAGACCGATGGCGCCTGCCGCATGTACATCCTGAACTCGGTCGAGTTGAACATGGTCGACCGCCTCGCGGACCTCCGGAGGGCGGGCGTCGAGGTCGCGCGGATCGAGACGATCGGGACAGACCCCGTGGCGGTCGAGACGCAGGTGCGGGCCTATCTCCAAGCGATCGACGGGCTGGAGCGCGGCCGCTATGCGCCCGCGGAGCCTATGAAGGCGCTCGCCGCCGCCTGTCCGGATGGGTTCACGACGGGGCACTTCTATCGAGGACCGGAATGACCGTGATGCGGTGATGGGTGATGCGCCACGGAGCTGCGGGCCGCCGCATCAGCCGTAACTCATGACAGGCGCGGGCACGCGCGGGGCCACTTCGCGAACCTATAGTGACTACGGAGGGTCGTACCCGGTCACGCAAGACCGCCCGAGGTGTCCATAGGCGAAGTTTAAGACCTCCGCGCTTCCTTTTCCCTATCGCACGATGCGGAGCCGCTGCACCTTCGAGACCTGCGCTTCGATCCCGGACGACCTCTACGACGGGCCTGCGCTCGAAGAGCGCGAAGCGGCGGTCCTTGCCGAGCTCCTTCGCGAATGCGAGGCCCAAGTCTCGTTCCAAGGCCTGAAACGGAGGCTCGGCCTCCATCAACAGATCCTCGCGCGCGTCCTTCGGCGCCTCGAACGCGACGGCCTACTTGCAAAGACCGAGAAAGGGTACCGCCCGACCGAACGAGCATGCGCCGCGATGACGAAGCGCGGCGTCGTGGCACCGCGCCACGAGACGCTGACCATCGTGCACGCGTTGCTGCCGCCGGCCGTCGCCGCCGAGACCGTCGCATCGACGCTGTCGCACCGGTGGTTCCGCGGCCTCCGCTGGTACGGGGCCTCTGAGGCCCCTGGCGAGACGACCCTCACCTGGCTCTCCGAACCCTCCGGCACGGCGGTCCGCGTCCGGATCTCCGGAGGCGCCCTCTCCCTCGAGGTCGAGGTGCCGCCGAAGCAACCCGAAGCGGCCTACGCGTCGGCGCAGGCGCTGCTTTCCGCGCTCGCGGGCCTCTACGCTCCCGCCGCCCCACCGAAGCTTTCGCCCGCGCCGAAGATTGCCGCGAAGGCCGCCGCGGCGTGACCGGGCCTCCCCTCCTCCTCGTCACCAAGCCCTCGCGCCGCATTGCATCTCTTGCATGTACGCAAACTGCTGCGGAACCGGATTCGGTGGCCGGCGCTACTTCACGAAGGAAGAGCGCGTCGAGTGGCTGAAGGAATACGCGGACGAGCTCGAGCACGAGCTCTCGGGCGTGAAGGAGCGCCTCAAGGAGCTCGAACGTGCCGTCTGATCCCCGCCTCCCGCTCCCGGGGCCCGGCGGCCCGGACCCGACGCCGGGGCCGTTCCATCCCTAGCGAGACGTCATGCGTAATGCGTGATGGGTGATGCGTCCCATCACCTATCACTCATAACGTATCGTCCGGGAAGCGATCCTCCAGTCCGTCCCGGTAGCACGCCTTTTCCTTGAGCCAGGACCCGCATCCCACGAACATCGTGGTCTCCGGGCCGCGCGCGATCAACGGCAGGACGACCTCCGACGGTGCCTCGCCGGACTCCGAGATCGTGATGAGGTTCCGTGTCGGCTCCGGCTGGAACCAGTCCGTGTCCGAGCCCGCGACGACGACGGCGGGGACCCGCCCCTTCGCGAACACGTAGTCGCGCGGTTGCAGCGTGAACGTCACGGTCACGGTCTCGCCCGGCGTGAGCGGCTCGCTTCGTTCGAGCCCGTTCCGGTGGACGAGGCTCATCGCACCCACGGTCACGAGGTCGCACTCGGAACTCGGGGCCTCCGGGCAGTCGAGGAGCTCCACCATGACGTTGCCGCGCGGCCCGCTCGAGGCGACCGAGAGCGTCACCGAGACCGGACCGCCGACGTGCAGGTCCTCCTCCGCCGGCTCGCCCCAGTACAGGAGGTAGGCCGGCAGCCCTTCGTTCGTGGGCCGGTGCTGGCCGGCTGCCCAGTATGCGTACCCGTCGTCGATGAACCGCGCGCCCGCCCCGGAGGCGTCGGGGCCGGCGAGCGCGCCGTCCGCGAGACGGAACGTGCGCGGCGTCGCGTCGGCCGCGGGCCACGAGGTCTCGCGGCGCCAGCGGCCCTCCGAGTCCTGCACGACGAAGCCGAGCTCGCCGTCGATCCCGTTCGGGACGTCCTTCAGCCAATGGTCGAACCAGCGCGTAAACGTCACGTACATGTCGTCGCGACCGGCGAACTCGGCGTTCGGGTAGTCGTGGCGCCATTGGCCGAGCCAGACGAGCTTCGGGCCGGAAAGGTCGTTCACGTACGGGAACGCGTTGTCCGGCTTCACGTTCTTGTCCATGAATCCCTGGACGTAGAACAGAGGCACCGTGATCTCCCGGGCGGTCGCCCGGAAATCGCGCGTCTTGTAGTAGTCGTTGTAGTCGCCGAGGTTCCCAAGGCCGTTTGCAAAGTTGTCGGGCGCGCAGGCCGCCTCGTCGGGCTTGCGGAGGATCGAGTTCTCGACGCGTTCCGGCGTGTGGACCGGGACGTCGGCGACGCCGAAGACCGCCGAGTATATCGCGTGGGCGCCCCCCCACACGAAGAGGTACGGCACGCCGTTCATGTGGAGGCCGCCGTAGGCGTGCGTGAGCGGCGCGATCGGGACCGCGGTCGCGAGCGCCTCGGGGTGCTTCGAGAGCGCCATGATCTGCGTCATCGCGTCGTACGACTTCCCGATCATGCCGACCTTGCCGCTCGACCATTCCTGGCCTCCGAGCCAGTCGACGGCGGCCGCCGCGGCGGCGGTCTCCTGCGGCCCCATGAAGTCCCAGCAGCCGGTCGAGCCCGCCGAACCGGGCGTCTCGACCGCGGCGAAGGCGTAGCCCCGCGGGATCATATGCTCGAAGATGAACTCGTGGACGTGGTGGGGTGTCCGCCGGTCCCCGCCCTGCTTGATCTCGCCGAAGTACGGCCCCATGTCGACGATCACCGGAACGGGGGCGTCCTTCCCGGACGCGTCGGCGCCGGTGAACGTCGCCGGGTCCGGCCGCCAGAGGTCTAGGTGGACCTCGAGCCCCCCGAGTCCGCCCTCCGCCGTCACATCGACCGACTCATGGATGTAGCCGGTGAAGATCTTCGGCAGCCATCCGGCGTCGATCGGGACGAGCTCCGAAGGAGATACGTCGTCCGCCGCGCGGTTCAGGCAGCCGGCGAGGACGGGTACCGTGAAGAGGACGAGGACGAGCGGGACACGTAGCGTGACCATGCCGAGGCCTCGCGCCCTAAGCGCCTTGCCGAGGCCATAAGGCTTGTGGAGGCCGAGGTATCACCGGACCCGCGTCTGCGCCTGCTCCCTCGTGAACTGCTGGAGGTAATACCGTCCGCCAGCCCCGTTCCCGGTCGATCCAGAGAGCTTCCAGCCGCCGAAGGCTTGGCCGTCCACGACGGCCGCCGTACAGCCGCCCGCGGCGCGGTTCGCGTAGAGCACTCCCGCGTCGACGCCTTCGAAGAAGGTGTCGATCTCCTTGGGGTCTTCCGAAAAACAACCTGCGGTGAGCCCGTATTGGGCCTTGTTCGCCTCTTCGATCCCTTCGGCGAACGAGTCGACGGGCGCGATCGCCGCAAACGGCATGAAGAACTCCTCGCGGAAGACGCGGTGGTCCTTCGCGAGCCCCGTGACGAACGTGGGCTCGACGTAGTTCCCCGGAAGGTCGCGGCGGACGTGGCCGCCGGCAAGGACGCGGCCGCCGTCGCGCTTCACCTCGGCGACGACCTCCTCGAAGAGCTTCACCTTCGACGCCTCGATCACCGGCCCCATGAAGACGTCGCGTTCCCACGGCAGGCCCATCTTCGTCGCGACCGCCATGTTCGCGACGTCGATCTCGAACCGGTCCGCGAGCTTCCGGTGGACGTAGACGCGCGAGCAGGCCGAGCACTTCTGGCCCGAGAACCCGAACGAGCTCCGGTAGACGCCGCGCACGGCCTTTCCGAGGTCCGCCTTGTCCGAGATGACGATCGCGTTCTTCCCGCCCATCTCGGCGATGACGGGGCGCGGGCGACCCTGCGCGGCCGACCGTTCGATGACACGCAGGCCGACATCCTTGCTGCCGGTGAACACGAGCCCGTCCACGTCCGGGTTCTCCGTAAGCTCGTTCGACACGTCGTGCGTCCCGCCCGTTAGGAAGTGCAGGGCGTCACCCGGGACGCCGGCCTCGCGAAGCAACCGGAAGATGTGCCAGCCCGAAAGGTTGGCTTTCCCCGAGGGTTTCATGATCGCGGTGTTCCCGGTAAGGAGCGCGGCCGCCGTCATGCCGGTCGTGATCGCGACGGGAAAGTTGAACGGACAGACGACCGCGACGGCGCCGTAGGGTTTCCGGACGCTGCGGCACTCCTCGTTCGGCACCGGGCTCCCCATCTTCATGTCGAAGCCACCGAACTCGCGGTACGTCATCGCATAGAAGCGGAGGAAGTCGACGGCCTCGTCCGCGTCGATCGACGCCTCGAAGCGGGACTTGCCGGCCTCGATGCTCATCACGGCGCAAAGGTCGAAGTAGTGCTTCGCAAAGACGTCGGCCGCCCGCTCGACGATCGCGGCCCGGTCCGTCCATGGCCGCCGGGACCACGAGCGGAACCCGTGCTTTGCGGACCGGATCGCGGCCCGCGCGTCGTCGCGCGTGCCGACCGCGAAGCGCCCGATGAGGAGCGACCGGTCCGCGGGACTGCGTGCCTCGAACGTCTGCCGCGTCCGCACCTCTTCGCCGCCGATCACGAGGGGAAAGGTGTGGCCGAGCTCCTTCCGGACCCGGTCGACCGCCTCGTCGTACCGCGCGTGGAACTCGTCGAGGCGGCCGTGCTCCTCGTGCCGGAGGAACGTGTGCTTGTTCGCGAAGCGGCCGAGGCGCTCCTCGACGTGGCGAAGCGTCGCTCCGTCCTCTCCACGCGTCACGGGGTCGATCGGGAGCGTCATGGTTTTTCCCTAGAGACCTCCTCCTAGATGTCATTTTGGTCGACGACGCGGAACGCTTTTGGCCTCGGCACATCATGCCGGGCCGGGTTGAACGGCGTGACGGGCACCTACAAGATGCTGCAGCTCGTGGGGACGAGCACGAAGGGGATCGAGGACGCGGTCGCGGGCGCGTTGAAGAAAGCCTCGGAATCGTTGCACGGGCTCGCGTGGTTCGAGGTCGTCGAGACCCGGGGCCGCGTCGGCGCGAGCGCGAAGGTCGAGGAGTGGCAGGTCAAGATCGACGTGGGGTTCAAGGTCGACTGAGGTAGAAGGTAGAAGTAGGAAGGTAGACGGGTCTCGCCGGCGGACGCGTCCACCTTCTACCTTCGACCCTCAGGCGGAAAGCTTCGCCACGCGCTGGTGCCACTTCCGCAGCGCCCCGAACTCTTTCGGGATCTCGTTCCCGGAAAGGCCAAGAGGGTGCAGGGCGCCAAACAGCGCGAAATCCGCGAGGCTCGGCTTGTCGCCGAGGAGATATGCCTTTGAGGCGAGCCGATCCTCCGCGAGCCCGCAGACGTGCTTCACTCCGCCCAGGAATTCGGGCTTCCGCGTCGCCATGATCTCCAGCGGTCCACGCTTCCGTAGTTGCATCTCTTCGAAGACCCACCGCTCCTGCGGGTCCGAGAACGTCTTCACCATGTCCGATACGACGTACTTCCAGACCTCTTCCTCGACGACCTGGTGGGCCCAATTCTCGAAGACGCGAGCCTCCGCGCGGGTCCCGTTCGGGTAGATCGTCGGGTCGGGCTTCGCCTTCTCGGCCCAGTCCGCGACGTCGGGCCAGAGCACGCCCTTCTCGCCGGCGACCTCGATGAACGGGACGTAGTCCTGCCCGGACGCCTTGATCACGGCCTGGTGGTCGCCGTAGGGGACGTTCACGAGCTCGAACGGGATCTTCTTGAACGAAAGGATCGCGCGCGCCTTCTCGCAATAATGGCTGGGTCGAAGATAGAAGAGGCGGGCCTTCATCGACGGGAAATGAGGAGAGGGGGATATGAGGATATGGCCGGCCGACGCCGGCGGCGCCCGCCCCCGCCTTCGCCCTTGCCCTCGCCCCCGCCTCCGCCCTCCACCTCCCATATCCTCATATCGCGGAGCCCATATCCGGCGCGTGTTGGACCCCAAGGCGCACCGCCTTCCTTCCTCCGTCCGTCCCCGGCGCTACGAGGTCGAGCTTTCCGCCGACCCGTCCGCGTCCGAGTTCTCCGGACGCGTCCGGATCGACGTCTCGATCGAGGCGCCGACCTCGACGATCGAGCTGAATGCGGTGGGTCTCCGGGTCCCCGACGCCTCCGTCGTCCGGGACGGCCGCCGCGTCGCGGCGAAGGTCCGCCTCGACGGCGAGCGCGAACTCTGCGTCCTCGAGTTCCCCGAGCGGCTCGGGACCGGCGCGGCCGAGGTCGACGTAGCCTTCGAGGGCACGGTCGGGCGCTCGATGGAGGGCCTGTACCTTTCCGAGGACGGGGCCGACCGGTGCCTTGCCACGCAATGCGAGGCGACGCACGCGCGGAACATTTTCCCTTGCTTCGACGAGCCCGCGTTCAAGGCCGCGATCGCATGGCGCGTGACGACCGACGCCGCGAACGGGGTCCTTGCGAACGGCCCCTTGGTCGAGCGCCGCCCCGACGCCACCGGGCGGCGGACGACGTGGGTGTTCGCGCCGACGCCCGCGATCGCAAGCTACCTTGCCGCGGTCGCGATCGGGCGCTTCGCCGCGACGCCGGAGACGCTCGAGCGCCGGATTCCCTTCCGCGTCCACGCGCTCGGCGGCAAGGAGCGCCTCGGGACCCACGGTCGCGACTTCGCGGCGCGCCTCCTCCCGTGGTATGAGGACTACTTCGGCGTCGCGTACCCGTTCGCAAAGTACGACCAGGTCGCGATCCCGAGCTTCTCATACGGCGCGATGGAGAACGTGGGCTTGGTCGTGTTCCGGGCCTCGCTTCTCCTCATGGACGAGAAGACCGCCTCGTGGCGGCAACGGAAGGCGATCGACCTCGTGATCGCGCACGAGTTCGCCCACATGTGGTTCGGGAACCTCGTCACGATGGGGTGGTGGGACGACCTGTGGCTGAACGAGGCGTTCGCCGAGTGGATCGCGCACAAGGCCGTCCACGACCTTGCGCCGGGGCACGACGTCTGGCTCACGTTCGGGGCGCGCTCGTCCGAGGCCCTGTCCACGGACGCCCTCGTCGACACGCACGCGATCTATCACCCCGTGAAGACGCCGGGCGAAGCGACCGAGATGTTCGACGCGATCACGTACGGAAAGGGGAGCGCCGTCCTCCGCATGCTCGAATCGTTCCTCGGGGCGGACGCGTTCCGGGCCGGGCTCCGGACGTACATGCGGGAGCTCTCCGGGAAGAACGCGGCCGGGGACGACCTCTGGCGGCACCTCGGGGCGACGTCGGGGGTCCCGGTGCGCGAAATCATGGGCCGTTGGATCCGACAGCCCGGACACCCGCAGGTCTCGCTGCGGCTCGTCTCGCGCGGACCCCGCGTGGTCCTCTCGGTTTCCCAGAAGCGCGCGACCGCGAGCCCGCTTGCCCCCGCGTCGGACCTCCTCTGGCCCGTCCCGCTGGTCTTCCGGTTCCGCGACGCAGCCGGCGTCCACGAGCACCGCCAGCTCCTCACGGGCCGCACCGAAGAGGTCGTGGTCCCGGTCCGCGGCGACCTCCGGTGGCTCGTCGCAAACGGCGACGACATCGGCTTCTACCGCTCCGACCCGGACGACGCGCTCGCCGGGATGATGGTCACGGCGTTCTCCGAGCTCGCGCCGGCCGAGCGCCTCGGGTTCCTCCGCGACCAGTGGGCGCTCGTCGAGGCCGGCGACCGGCCGATGCGCCGGTTCCTCGAGCTCCTCGGGATCGTCGCCTCGGGCGAGGACCACTACTCGGTCGTCGAAGGCGAGGTCGGGTTCTTTCGCGAGCTCGAGCGCATGCTCGAGATGGCGGGCGACGCGAAGGCGCTCGCCGGATTCCGGTCCTGGGTCGCGTCGCGGTTCTCGCCGGCGCTCTCCGCGCTCGGGACCGAGCCCGGGCCCGAGGAGGACGCCCCGACGCGCCAGCGTCGCGCGGCGCTCCTTCGCGGCGTCGCGGGGGTCGGCCGGGAGCCGCGCGCGGTCGACTTGGCGGTGGCGCTCGCCCGCCGCGAACGGACGCGCCCCGATTCGGTCGAGGCGAACCTCGCGGGGCCCGCGGTCGGGATCGCCGCGATCGCGGGCGACGCGGAGCGGTTCTCGAACTACCTTGCGACCTACACGGCGCGCCGCGACGCGAGCGCGTCCCCGCACGAGGTCGACCGCTACTTGAACAGCCTGCCGGTCTTCCGGGAGCCTTCGCTCGTCTCGCGGACGCTCGGGCTCCTTTCGGACGGGACGGTGCCGAAGCAGTCCGTCGGCCCGATCCTCTGCGCGATGCTCGGCGAGCCGCACTCCGGCGCCGCTGCGTGGGCGCACGTCCGCGAGGGCTGGGACCGGATCCGGGCCGCGGTCGGCGACTCGTGGGCCGCGCGGATCGTCGAGGCGGCGGGCGACCTTCCGCCGGAGCTCGGGCGCGAGGCCGTCTCGTTCTTCGACGCGAAGCTTCCGCCGGACGTCGGCCGACAGGCGTTCGCCCGGGCGCGCGAGAACGTCTCGCGGCGCGCCGAGTTCCTGCCGCGCGCGACGCCGGACATCGTCGCGTGGGCCACGTCGAGGAAATGAGCTCGCTTCGCTCGCGAGATGAGGTGCCCTTCGGTCCCCGAAATGAGGCGACCTGCGTCGCCGATATGGCGCGTCACATCGCGTAGCTCATATCGCGGA
>JBQTJL010000458.1:0-4846 GCA_052387135.1 Methanobacteriota archaeon
GAAACGACCCGCGCACTACTGGCAACAAGCCCTCCTCCAATTCGTCATATACTTCGAAGGACGTATCCCGCAATGAACCCGACCCACGAACGCCCACTCACGCGTACACCGAAATCAGGATACTCTCCACCCGTACACCCGGACTCGCCAACAATTCGCCGGGCGCCGGCGGCCCGACCGGACGGCCCGAACGGTCACGGCCGTTCGACCGTCAAGTTCGCGCGCGGCCACGGGCCAAACGTCCGGAACGTCACTTGCGTGCCATGTACAGTACAAGGCGCTTCGTCGCACCCATATACTAGATCAAGGCGCGCACCCGATTCCAGGAAGAAATCGGTACCCGCGACGGGGTACATGCGGGACTGCCCCCGGAATGCGGCGTAGTCGGAACGAAATATCTGGATCATTGTTTGGTCGATTCCGACGGAAGCCCGAAAACGGGTTCCCCATTCCAAGATTTCCCTTCCGGAAAGCGTCGCTTGGCTTTCGACGGCATCTTCTCCGACGAGCCGTCGCATATCGAGGACCGCCCGCCCGGAGAAGTTGCTTCCGTTACCCGACCAGGGTCGAAGCCCACCGGACCGGTTTTCCTCGTCGATTTGCAGCCAACCCGAAGCGTCGCACGGTGCCGTCGTGGTTTTCTCCGCATCGCTCCCTTCACGCCAACAGACGATGACCACGCTGAATTCGTCGCGCGCGTCGGTCACGTTCGCATCCCTTGTCATCACGACTGCGTCGTTCGACTTCGCGTCCCGGGAGCCCGTCTCGTCCAGAATGCATCCGCCCAGGCTCGACGAAACCACGATAAGAAGCGTCGCCGCGAGTCGCAGCCTTGGCATCGCGCTCACCGCACCAAGATCCCCACGCGCCATGAGCCCTGGACGCCCATGATGCACTGGGCAGATGGGGGTCCGTCCCTGTCGTCGCTGATAAAGCCGTCGAGGTAGTCCGCACGGGACGAATACGACTTGGCCCACGCCCAACAACACGAGCGGCCGTTCCTCACACCCTGATTCATTCCGCCGGCCGTCGCACCGCCGTCATACGCGGTACTGTGGATTGTCCCGGTCGTCACGTAGCTCGAATCTCCCATGGCCTGGCCGCAATCCGGGCTGCACCATGCCAGGGACATGTAATCCCAGGTCCGCCGGCCGTCGAGGTCTTGCGAGCAGGTCTGCATGAAATACGCACGGCTCCAGCCACACATCGAGGTATTCGGGGGGTAAGGAACCGGACGCCGCGCGCGGCCTTTCACGGGCCCGATCAACCTCCTTCGACGGCCCGGTCTGCAGGTCGGAACCGAAGGTTTTCAATCGGCCACGGTCCGTAAAAGACGAACGACACGCGCTCTTCGGTCGGGCCCGAACCGATCTTCACGGCCGCCTCTTCCCCCGATCGCATATCGAATGCAAACGTTCTTCCCGTCACGTTTTCGGCGCCAGGCCCCAGGAATTCCTTGGGCCGGTCATCCTGGAGGCCCACAACGAGGTGCAGATGTTCGGAGAACACGGTGGGCCGGAACGTGGTTCCCCAGACATGGTTGCCGTGCGCGTCGCGCGAAACCTCGGTGTCGTTTGCAACCGTGGTGACGTTTGCTGCGGTCCCCCCCCTGAATCGGATGAATTGAAGAATGACCGAGCCATTCGTCGGGTACCCTTCGGCGTCCAAGGAGGCGGAGCGGTTCCCCGGATCGACGGCGAGCGCGTGCTCCGGCGCGCAATCCGCTGGAATCCGTCCCCGATCCTCGCTGCCCGCGTCCGGGCTCCAACAAACGATGAGAATCGAAAAGACAGGCGGCACCGGAATCCCTTCGCCGGGCTCGAACAAATTGCGGGCCATCGCCGAACCGTTTTCGGCGGGGCCTGAACGCAGGCATCCCGACCACGACAAGGCCGTGCCTATGAGAAAGACGACCCCGATGACCCGCGTGGCCGTTCTGTCACGGGACGTATACGCCGACTCTCCACGCACCCCTTACCTCGCCACCTGCGCAAGGGGTGGGGGTGATGCTGCCATAGATCTTCGTCACGTAGGATGACCGCTGTACGTAGTCTTCGCAGTAGTAGCCCGATGTTTCGTGACCATCGTTGAAATCACGATACCAGTTTGCAGCGTCGGTATTGCCCGACAACGCGGCGTCCTCGGGATAGTTGTGAATCGACCCCGAGGTCAAGAATTCCCAGCTTCCCATGTTTTCGGCGCACTTGGGGTTGCACCACGCAATGGTCAGGTACTTCCAATATTTCCGCTCCGGCAAGGACTGTTCACACCATTGGGCGTCGAACGAATCCTGTGCCCGGCTCCATCCGCAGACGTACCACGTCGAGCGGCAATCGCCGTCGGGATCCGACGGGCACTGGGGTCCGCTTCCTCCACCGGTCCCGCTGGCGCCCTTCCCCTGCCACTTTCCGCAGAGATCGCCGCAGTCGCGGTTGCAAGGGTCGCCTGGCGTTCCCGGTTCCCAGCATGGTTCATTCAGAGGCTGGGCCCCCGCCGTTCCTAGGGGGCCCGAACCCATGGGAATCAGAAGACAAGCAGCGGCGGCATCGGCGGGCAGCCCGGCATCACCGCACGTCCAGACCGAGCCCTCCTCTGCCGAGAAGACGGTGTAGGTCATGATCTCGGCAAGGACCGGTGTTGGGGCAAGCACCTGGCTGGCGACGGGGCCAACCAGCAAGCTTCCAAGGAGGGCCAAGACCAGCACTCCCCCCCGCCAGGCGCGAATGCGTGGTCGCATGCGACCATTGATAGAATACCTCGTGAAGCCTTTAGCCTTTTTCCCAGACTCGACAGGCGGCAACCGGATTCCCGAACGATTGGGACTACGGCAACAATTCGCGGACCTCGAGCCGTCCGCTCTTGAAATCGTCGAGCTTCTGTCTCATCTCGAGGTATTCGGGTGTCAAGAACCGGACGCCGCGCGCGGCCTGGACGGTGCCTTCCACGGTGGCGGTCTGCATCATCTCGACGGCGCCCGCGTGGATCGCGCCGTGGACGCGCGCGTCCGCCTCGATGCGGAGCGTGCCGCCGCACCGGATGTCGCCGTCGACGACGACGTGGGGCCCGACCCGCACGTCGCCGGTGGCGCGGACACTTCCGTGGAACTCGGACCCTTCTCCGATCGTGACGAAGCCCTGCGCCGAAAAGTTCCCGAGCACGCGGCACTGGCCGCCCACGTCGAGGTTCCCGGGGACGGAGGATTCTTGGAGGCCGAGGACGCTCTGTTGGGGCACGAACAGGAACCCTTCGCCGACGAGGATCTCGGCCTGCGGGTCGTCCTCTTCGAGCTTCGCGAGGATCTTCTCGACCTCCTCGCCTTTGCCTTGTCCCGTAAGTTGCAGGAGGTACAGGAAGATGTAGACGACGAGCGGGATGGGGTTGCGGATGTTGATCCAGCCTCGGGCCTCGAAGCCCTTCTCGAGTGTGACGTCGTCGCCCACGTCCAAGTCCTTCTCGACGCGGAGCGAGCCTTCGACGCGCGAGCGTTCGCCGAGGTACGCGGAGCCGCCGGACGTGACGTCGCCTTGGATCCGCGAGAACAGGTCGGCCCGTACGTCCCCGCCCGCGGAGAGGCCGCCGGCGACCTCGACGCCTTCGCCGAGGAAGATCCGGCCTTTGGTCTCGAGCCCGTATTCGAGGCGGCTGCGGTCCGCGACGATCACGTCGCCCTCGGCGGTGATCGCGCGTTCGGCAAAGCGCGTCCCCTTCGGCAGAATGAGCGTGCTACGGTCGAAGGACGTCGTGCATCCCGTCCCTTTTATCCCGAGCGTCTTATCGCGCGGCCCGATACTTAACCGTTCTGAATCGAGCCGGCCGCGCGATGAGGAACGCTTATTCCGGAGAGAGGGATGGGGAGGCATGCAGATGTACGTCCAGGCGGGGCGGGCCCGCCTGGGGCTCGTGAGCATCGTTCCCGGGCTCGCGAGCGAGGAGGAGCGCGTCACCGAGGCCTTGAAGTCGGTCTCGCCCGCGAACCTCGTCGTCGACCTTTCGCTGCAGGAGGTCATGGACCTTCGCCGCGCGATCGTGTACCGCAAGCCTTGGAAACCGGGCCGGCTCCTCCAGACGTGGGTGTCGCTCCTTTCGGGCCGGGCCGCGGTCGCGCCGGACGCGGGCTACCGGGCCGCGATCCAGTACGCGCAAAGCCATGACGTGCCCGTGCACCCGGTCGCGGCGCACACGCACGTCGGGGTCCTCGACTGGCTGAAGATCAAGTCGCGCGCGCGGGGCCTTACCGCGACCGAGCCCGAGGCGCTCGCCTCCGCCTTCGAAGGGGCGCTCGGGGACACGTCGGTCGGCGAGCGGCTCGCGGCGCAGGAACGGACGATCGTGGAACGGCTCACGAACCTGCTCGTCCGCGACCAGCTGCCGCGCGTCACGGCGGTGCTTGCGGCCCCGCGGGCGCGCCGGGTCGCGGAGAAGGTGGCCGAGCGGGCCGGCGGCACGTTCGGGCCGGCCGGCGCGGAGTGGCGCTAGGAGGCTCCGGTGGCGCCCGAGTTCCGGCTCGTACCGGTCCGCGAACTCCACCCCCACGAGGAGGTCGAGCCCGGCCGCGCCGATGCCCTCGCGAAGGTGCTCGCCCGCCAAGGACGCGTCGACCAGCCGATCGTCGTCGACCGGGCGACGCTCGTGATCCTCGACGGACACCACCGCTACGAGGCGGTCCGCGCCCTCGGGCTGCGACTCGTGCCGGCCTACCTCGTCGACTACCAGGATCCCCGGATCACGGTGCGGTCGTGGCGGGCGAACCGGATGCCGCCGTCCCGCGCCGAGGTCGTGGCGCAGGCCCTCGCGGGCCGCCGGTACCCACCGAAGACGACGCGCCACGTGTTCCCGGAGGAGCTGC
>JBQTJL010000459.1:0-5395 GCA_052387135.1 Methanobacteriota archaeon
GCCGGTGGGGCGGACGGGAGCCCGGACGGCTCGTCGCTCGGGACTACGTACTTCCTCCTGACGTCGCACGTATCCGTCCGTGCGTGCGGGCGGGCCACCCTCAGCGTGGGGAGCGTCGTTGGTGCCCCCCGCCGCCCGGCCGAGGCCCCGCAGGGCCGAGGCGCAGGGCGCCCGCAGGCGCCCTAGCGCCGAGGCGGATGCGAGCGGATTCGCGGCGAGGGCGAGGAGGGCGAGGCGAGAGAGGAACGCCGCCCAGGAACCTCACCAAGGCGGCGCGACGACTGAGCCGAGCCCGACGAAGCCATTCGCCGCGAAGACGCCGCAGACGCCCGGCCGGGGGCGGAAAGAAGACCCACACGAGGAACAAGACGGTCAACCGGGGACGACCAAGCCGAAGCGGAACGAACACCCACACGTCCACCATCACGGAAACCCGGCGACGAGCGAAACGACGGCTCACGCTGAACGTCGAAGGACCGCCGCAAAGAACCCTTCTGTCCCGTGTCGGTGGGGAAAGAGGCGAAGGAACCCACGGTCGTCCGCGAGCCCTTCCTTCGGCACCTCGACGGGAAGGGCGTCGGTCGCCCGGACGACATGGAATTCCGGGCGCGCCGCGACGAACGCGTCGACGACGCCTTCGTTCTCTTCGGGAAGCAGCGAGCAGGTCGCATAGACGAGCCGGCCCCCCTTCTTCACGCGCTCCGCGGATGCGGCGAGGATCCGCCGCTGCATCTCGACGAACCGAAGGAGGTCCTCGGGTTGGCGCTTCCATCGGATCTCCGGCGTCCTTCGCACGGCGCCGACGCCGGTGCACGGGGCGTCGACGAGGACAGAGTCGAAGGTAGAAGGTAGAAGGTCGACGGCAGACGGGTCTGGCAGCCGTTCCCGTCCACCTTCTACCTTCTTCCCCGAAAAATCCGGTCGCCCCAACACGCGGCAATCGTCGTCGACCACGAATGTCTCGTAGTTGAAGAGCCCGGCCCTGCGCCCCCGCGTCCGAAGGTCGTGGAGGCGCTCGGTCGACACGTCGAGTCCGATGAGGCGACCCTTGTTCGCCATCGAGGCGCCGAGCGCCAAGGTCTTCCCGCCGGACCCCGCGCACGCGTCGAGCACGAGGCCACCGGGCGCCGCGCCGGCAAGCAAGGCGAGGACCTGGCTCCCCTCGTCCTGCACTTCGAACCAGCCGTCCTGGAACGCGCGCGTCCGGAAGATGCCTTCCTTTTCGGTGACGGCGAGGCCCCAGGGACTCAGTCTCGTGGGCACGGCCTCGTACCCTTCGGCCTTGAGCGCCGCGACGAGGGCGTCGCGCGTCGTCTTCAGCGCGTTCGTGCGGACGACGAGCGGCGGGTCGAGGTTCGTCGCGACCGCGATCGCGGTAGCCTCTTCGCCGTAGACGCGAACGAGCCGCGTCGCGAGCCACGACGGGTACCCTTGTTCGAGCGCGAGACGCTCAGGCGGCGGAGCGTCCTTCGGCACCGCGAAGTGCTTCGCCTCGCGCGCGGCCGCGCGGACGAGGTCGGCGTCGCGCCCCGCCATCTTCAAGGGCTCCTCGGCGCTCTCACCGCGCTCGGCAAGGAGGGCGGCGAGCCTCGCGAACGTGAGGACGTCCCCTTGGGGGAGGGTGCCGCCCGCGGCCTTGAGGACGCCCGCGTCGAGCCGGCTTCGGGCCCGGAGCACGCCGTGGACGAGCGAGACGAGCCGGGCCCGCGCGTCCCGCGTCGAGACGCCGGCGCCCCGACCGGCCCGTGCGAGCACGAAGGAGGCCTCGTGGCCGGCATCGACGCGGGCGAGCGTGTGCGCCGCCGCGAAGAAGGCGGGAGAGACGCCCGAGCGGGCGACGGCTTCGGGCGTCGGGGGGTCGGAGAGCATTCGTTCCTCGTAGGTCGGTGATATGTGATGAGTGATGCGCCGCCTGACCCATCACCCATCACCCATCACCCATCACCCATTATAGTTCAAGGTCTAAAGTGCGGGGGGAAGGATTTGAACCTTCGAAGCCCTGCGGCACAGGATTCTAAGTCCTGCCCCATTGACCGGCCTAGGGAACCCCCGCGAACGTCGGAAAGGACGGAAAGCGGAAAGGAAGGACGGAGTCCCGCTCCGTTCGCCTTTCTTCCGTTCTCCCTTTCATCGCACAAACGTCTATTTCGCCTTCACGGTCTTGATCGGCGACCCGCAGACGGAGCACTCCTTCACGATCGCCTCGTATTTCCGTCCGCAGCCGGCGCACCGGTATTCCCACGTGAAGATCTGTTGGATGCCCTGCTGGGCGATGGTCTCGAACGGGAGCGATAGGGTGGCGGCGACGTTCTGGATGCTGTAGTCGTCCGTGACCAATGTTCCCTTCACGTCGACCGCGAGCGCGAGAAGCTCCACGTCGGCCTCGGACAGGCGTCCCGAGTCGCCGGTCTTGTGGGCCGCTTCCTCCACCTTCGACAAGGACTCCTTTTTCGGCACGTCGACGCGGAGCCCCGCCTCGAGAAGGTAATCGAGCGTGCGGCGGCTTCTGCCCCCGTGCTGGAACTCGTCGAGGATCCTGGGACTTGTGTACATGACGCCGTTTGCCGGGATCGTCTTTCCAGAAAGCAGCGCCGAAGTGTCCAAAACGAGAGGTCGTTTCCCCTCCATCCCGCCTTCCATCCTTGGCTTCAACGCACTATCCCGAAGATTGGCAAACCCTTATAAAGCTTCAGGACTTATGCCCGGCCAGAATCTTATCGTCCTCCTATATAAGCCTCAGTGAATCTTCTATGGCGAAGAAGCCGGTTTCCGAGAAGCCCGAAGAGAAGTACGAGGCTTCGAGCATCCAGGTCCTCGAGGGCCTCCAGGCCGTACAGAAGCGTCCGGCGATGTACATCGGCTCGACCGACGCTCGGGGCCTCCACCACTTGGTCTACGAAGTCGTGGACAACTCGATCGACGAGGCCTTGGCGGGCTTCTGCGACCGCATCGTCGTCACGGTCGAGGAGGACGGGACCGTCTCGGTCGAGGACAACGGCCGCGGCATCCCGGTCGACCTTCACCCGAAGTACGGCAAGTCCGGCGTCGAGATCGTCATGACGGTGCTGCACTCGGGCGGCAAGTTCGACCACAAGGTGTACAAGGTGTCCGGCGGCCTCCACGGCGTCGGCGTCTCCGTCGTCTGCGCGCTCTCGGAATGGCTCGACGTCCGCGTGAAACGCGGCGGCAACCTCCATGGGATGCGGTTCCTCCGCGGGATCCCCGAGGCCCCGCTCGCGGCCTTGGGCCCCGCCGACGGGACCGGCACCACGGTGCGGTTCAAGGCGGACCCGCAGATCTTCGAGACCGTCACCTACGACTACCACACGCTCGCCTCGCGCCTTCGCGAGCTTGCGTTCCTCAACAAGGGGATCCACATCCAGATCCGGGACGTGCGGGGAGGGGGCGCGAAGGAAGAGACGTTCCACTACGAAGGCGGCATCCGGGAGTTCGTGAAGTGGCTGAACAAGGCCCGGAAGCCCCTGCACCCGGACCCGATCTACTTCACCTCGGCAAACGGCGCCGCGACCGAGTCCGCGACGACCGAGGTCGAGGTCGCGATGCAGTACACGGACGACTACACCGAGAACATCTTCGCCTTTGCAAACAACATCAACACGCACGAAGGCGGCACGCACGTCGCCGGGTTCAAGGCGGCCTTGACCCGCGTCTTGAACCAGTACGCGCGCGAGCACAAGCTCGTGAAGGACGACCACGAGGGCTTGACCGGCGAGGACGTCCGCGAAGGGCTGACGACGGTGCTTTCCGTCCGGATCCCCGACCCCCAGTTCGAGGGCCAGACGAAGACGCGCCTCGGGAACTCGGAGACGAAGGGGATCGTGGAGACGCTCGTCGGCGAGCGCCTGAAGCACTTCCTCGACGAGAACCCGCGGGACGCCCAGATCATCATCGGAAAGGCCGTCCAGGCCGCCGAGGCCCGCGAGGCGGCGCGGAAGGCCCGCGAGCTCACGCGCCGCAAGGGGCTCCTCGACGGCGGGGGGCTTCCGGGCAAACTCGCAGACTGCGCGAGCCGGGACCCCACGCTCTCCGAGGTGTTCATCGTCGAGGGCGACTCCGCCGGCGGCTCCGCGAAGCAGGGCCGCAACCGCGAGTTCCAGGCGATCCTCCCGCTTCGCGGCAAGATCTTGAACGTCGAGAAGGCCCGGCTCGACAAGATGCTCAAGAACACCGAGATCCAGGCCCTGATCATGGCGATCGGCGCCGGCATCGCGGAAGACTTCGACCTTTCGAAGCTCCGCTACCACAAGGTGATCCTGATGACCGACGCGGACGTCGACGGGGCCCACATCCGGACCCTCCTCCTCACCTTCTTCTTCCGCCACATGGCGTCCTTGATCGACGGAGGGCACATCTTCATCGCGCAGCCTCCGCTCTACCGCCTCCAGAAGGGCAAGCAGGTGCGCTACGTCTACTCGGACCGGGACAAGGAGCGGCTGCTTGGCGAATGGGGCGGTGCGCACGGCGTCGCGATCCAGCGGTACAAGGGCTTGGGCGAGATGAACCCGGACCAGCTCTGGGAGACCACCATGAACCCGGAGAACCGGACCCTGCTCCAGGTCACGATCGAGGACGCAGCGCTCGCAGACCAGCTCTTCACGATCCTCATGGGCGAACAGGTCGAGCCCCGGCGCGAGTTCATCGAGGAGCACGCGGCCGAGGTCAAGGTCCTCGACGTGTGAAGGCAGCAGGGCGGAGCGCAATCATTCCTGTCCGTGCGGGCGGAGCGCGACCACTCCAGTTCGTGCGGGCGGAGCGCCGTCGCTCCTGTTCGTTGCGGGAACGACGACGACGTCGTCGTTCGTCCGGCGACGAACAGGAGTATCGCCCTCAGCCCGCAACGCACAGGAGTCCGGCGCTCCGCCCGGCGCCGAAGGCGCCGCTCCGCCGGCAACGCACAGGAGAACAGCCCCCAGCCGTGCAGCCTTTGAGATAAAAGAATAAGGGCGTGGGCCCCGAACCATGGGGAGCTTTGGGGGTGTCGCGGGGCTCGCCCGCGTGTCCAGGCCGAAGGGGGCACGCACGCCGCGTCGCCGTCCGCCCCCGGACGCATAAGGGATTTCCATATTTCATTGAACGCTTCGACGTGTGTTCGAAAGACCTCAAATGGGCGCCGCCCGGCATCTCGTCGGAGATGTGACACCGATGGCAGTCCCATGGGGTTTGGTCGTGTTCCTCGTCGGCATCGCGTACGGTTGGGCGACGCCGGGCCGGCAGGACAAATGGGGCATGTTCAAGATGGCGGCCTGGATCGGATTGGTCCTCGCGATCATCCTAGGGCTCATCGGGCATCTCTTCGACGCAAACCCGCTTGGGCTCGAGACGCAAGGGATCCTCGGCACGATCGTCGCGATCGTGATCCTATCCGTCCTCTTCG
>JBQTJL010000460.1:0-1665 GCA_052387135.1 Methanobacteriota archaeon
TCGCCGCGCCCCGCGTCGCCAAGGGCCTCGGCCGTCGACAGGACCCGGTCGCGGACTGCGGCGGCGGTGAGCGTGGCGTTCGCGGACCAGCCGAGGGCCGCGACGCCGGCGACGTGCGGCGTCGCCATGCTGGTGCCGGAGAGGCGCGCGTAGCACTCGGGGTTCCCGTAGCAGGACTTCCAGGTCGACCAGATGTCGACGCCCGGCGCGACGAGGTCGAGCTCGGAGCCGCCGTCGCTGAACGAGGCCCGGGCCTTGCCCGCGTCGACCGCCCCCACGGCGAGGACCTCGGGCATGTTCCCGGGGAAGTCGACGCAGCCCGTGGCGCAGGTCGCGCCGCCGTTCCCGGCGGCCGCGACGGGGAGGCCCCCGGCGCCGCCGTTCCAGAACGTCCGGATCGCAGCCGCGGTCGCGGGCAGCGTCCCCGAGGAGCCGAGCGACATCGAGGCGACGTGGCCGCCCGACGTCCGGATGAAGTCGATCCCGCAGGCGACGGAGGCGTCGGAGCCGGAACCGGACGAGCCGAGGACCTGCGCGACGATCACGGAGGCCTGCGCGAGGCCCGCGATCCCGATCCCGTTGTTCGTCGTGCCGGACGCGATCCCGGTCACGTGCGAGCCATGTCCGTTGCCGTCCGAGACGTCCTTCTTGCGGTCCACGCAGTCCTTCTCGGCCACGACGCGGCCGCCCGAATACGGGAGGTCGTTGTGCTTCTTGTTGATGCCCGTGTCGGCGATCCCGACCTTCACCGCGGTCGCGCCGAGGGTCCGGTCCCAGGCGGCCTCGGCCCCGACGAGCTGGGGACCATATTGTGAGATCGAGCAGCCGACGCCGGAGTAACAGGGATCGTTCGGCACGAAGAGCGCGCGGACGGGGCGGTTCACGTCCGCGACGACGACGTTGTCGTCGCCTTGGATCGAAGCACGGAATCGCTTCTCGTCCCGCACATCGACGACGACGAACTGCAGGCGGCCGTCGTCGCTCTGGTGCCTCCAAAGGACGCTGGCGCCGTGGAAGGCCTTCCCTTCATCCTCTCCTTCGGCAGAGCGGAGGATCGCGACGTACTCGACGCCGCCCGAGGCGGTGCGGATCCGGTCCTCGGAGGGCCCGCCGCCGCGTTCGGGGTCCGAAAGGAACCGGTCGTCGACGGGCTTGCCGACGGCAAGGGGGGCCGTGGCGAGTATGATCGCTGCGAGCAGGATGCGGACGTCGACCATGCGCGGTGCCCGAGAGGCCTCGACGCGTCCGCCTTATCAATGTTCCGAGGGCGAGGCCGTCGCCTGACGAGGGAGAGAGGAAAAAAAGAAGATGGGACCGCCGCGGAGGCGGCCCCAGATGGGCCGCCTAGAAGACGGCCGCGCCCGCGTCGATGCGCCCGGCGCCGAACGTGTCGTCCTCGCCCGCAGGGCCGAGGTCGACCGCCGTGCTCTTCAAGCGCGACTGGACCTGGGCCTCCGTGAAGCTCGGGTTCAGCGTCTTGATGAGGAGCGCGGTGCCCGCCACGTACGGCGTCGCCATCGACGTGCCGCTCATGTAGTGGTAGTCGGCCGTGCCCGAGGTCGACGAGCCGATGTCGACGCCCGGCGCGGAGACGTCCGTCTCGGGGCCCTTCGAGTTGAAGGTCGCCGCGGCGTCGTTCGCGTCGGTCGCGGTCACGATGATCAC
>JBQTJL010000461.1:0-10093 GCA_052387135.1 Methanobacteriota archaeon
CGCGCTCGCTCTTGTCGACGTTGCCGTCCCGCCATGCGACCCGGAGCATCTCGCGGTAGGCGGCCGCACGCTCCTCGGAATTCATCTCGCCGACGGCCTTGACTCCGGGCATCGCCTTGTCCGCGACGCGCTGCGCGAGGTGCTGCAGCGGCGCGAAGGCGAACACGAGGAGCCCCGCCGCCGCGATGCCGAGGTACGGGCCGACGCTCCCCGCGAAGAACGTGCTCGCGCTCTCGCTCACCACGAAGGAGACGGCGATGAACGTAGCGGCGACCGTGCTCTGCTTCAGCGTCCACTTCACCTTGACGTCGAGACCGAGCAATTGGTGGCGTAGGATGGCGTAGGCGAGGACGCCGAATCCAAGCGTCCGGGCGATGCCGAAGTGTGGGCTGTCGTCGAGCGTGCGGCCGATCCCCAGGGCGACGTGGAGCACGGCGCCCAGTAGGGGTAGCCCCACGCTGAGCACCGCCAGGTCGCGCCCGACCCGGCTGCCCCCCGGGAAGCGCGTGTTGCGGATCCAGAGGACCGAGATGAGGACCCACAAGCCCACTTGGACGACACCGACGACGTGCGCTGGGCGGAACAAGTCCAGGAGGTTGTCGCCGGCGTTCACCCCCAAGAGCAGCATGAGCGCCATGCTGACAAGGGCGACGTTGCGCGCTTGGTGTCCCGGGACCACGGGGAACCTCAGGGCGAACAGCACGAGCGTGGCGTAGATGGCGCCGGTGGCGACGTAGGACAGCACCTGGGGGATCACCGTGGAGACGAGACGCGGCGACAAGAAGTAGGCAACGACGCCCACCTCCGCGACGATGTCCAGGACGAGGGGCCGGCCAAACCAGGCGATGGTGCCCACCCCCACATAGGAGCACGACGCGCAGTCCGAAGCCCCCGCTGAAGACCGCCAGCGCCACGTTCACCGCGCGGCGGGGCCGGACCCGCGCCACTCCCACGGCCAAGGCAATGAGGAGCACGCCGCTCGCGGCGTTCAGGAGCCCTGCCGGGTCGGGGTTCAGGAGGGCCATCAGGGCGCACCCCGTGATGCCTCGCGCTCGAGGGCGACCGCATGCGCGGGCTCCAGGCCGAGGCGGGCCCGCGCCTCCTCGAGCAGCTGGTGTTCCTCCGTCAAGTACGTGTCCGCGCCGAACCCGAGGTTGACGCCCGCCGTGAAGCTGAGGGAGAGCACCAGGGCGGCCGACATGAGCGCGATCTGCGAGCGCTCGGAATCGGCCCGCTCCGGGAGCCTCGCGAAGCGAGCCGCGAGGACGGCAAGGAGGAAGAAGAGACCGACCCGCTCGAAGCGGGTGACGACTTGGGACGTCGCAAACGGCGTGCTGTACGCGAAGATGGCCCCCCAATGGAGGACGACCATGGCGGCGGTGGCGGCCGCAAACGCCGCCGACGCGAGGACGGGGAAGACGAGGAGACGACGTTCCCCGCGTTGAAGCGGTCGGGGGACGAGGAGCGCGAGCGCGACGAATGCCGCGCTCATCAGGGAGAACCCAACGGCGGCGGCGTAGGCCACCGCGGCGCGGAGCAGGTCGTCGCCCGAGACGATGGCCCTCGCAACGGTGAACCCGAAAGCCGTCAAGAGCACACTGAGGGCGACGTTGGCACGACGGCGCGGGCGGACTGCGAGCACGGCGACGCCCAGAGCGATCATCGCGAGGCCGCTCGTCCAATTCACGACCGAGACGGCGTCGAGGTTCAGGCTCACGCGAGGGCCTCCCGCGGCGGCCGGTGGGCGAGGTCTGCGAAGCTACCCGCCAGGGATCTCGAACGGTGGATGCGCCGCCGGGAGCCAGCCCGAACGGAAGCCTTATAACTCCCAAGAGCGGAATGTAACGTGGAGTTACGCCGTATGCCCAAGGCGGTCATCAACCTCTCGGAGCGGGCGAACCGCGTGGTGAACATCGTGAAGGCCAAGGAGGGCCTCAAGGGCAAGTCGGAGGCCGTGGAGAAGATCGTGGAGGCGTACGAGGAGCACATCCTCGAGCCCCACTTCCGGCCCGCGTTCGTCGAAGAGGTCCGGCGCATCCGCAAGGGGCGCTTCCGCAAGGTCAAGAGGCTCGACGATATTCTCGAGTGACCATGGCTTGGGCGATCGAGGTCTCGCCGGAGTTCACGCGTGACTATCGGAAGCTGTGCGCGAAGAACGCGGGCTTCCGCCGGGCCGTGGACAAGAAGGTCGCCCAAGTGCTCGCGCACCCGCTCCACTACAAGCCACTGCGCGCGCCGCTCCAGGGCCTCCGACGCGTGCACGTGGGGGGCGCGTTCGTGCTGCTCTACGAGGCCGACGCGGCGCGAGAGGTCGTGCGGTTGATCCGACTCGCGCACCACGACGAGGCCTACGCGACTTGAAGGGCCGCGCGGCTCACGCGTCACGCGTCGCCACCCCCTCGCCGCGCGCTGCCTCGCTCTCGACCCGCATCGCGTCCTCGGCGGCGATCCCCAGGCTCGACCGCATGCGGTCGAGGAGCAGGCGCTCGTCGCGGCTCACGGTGCCATCGGCCCATGCGGCGTGGACTGCATCGGCGTACGCGTCGAGGCGCTCGTCGCCGGTCATCGTGGAGGCCGCCTTGACTCCGGGCATCGCCGCGCTCGCCACGCGCTCCGCGACGCGCTGCAGGGGCGCGATCGCGAACACGAGCAATCCCGCGGCCGCGATGCCGAGGTACGGCCCGACGCTTCCCGCGAAGAACGTGCTCGCGCTCTCGCTCACCACGAAGAAGACGCCGACGAAGGCCGCGGCGACGGTGCCCTGCTTGACCGTCCACTTGACCTTGACATCGAGGCCCAGGAGCTGGTGCCGCAGGATGGCGTAGGCGAGGATGGCGACGGTCGCCGCCCGCGCGACGCCTCCGAGGCCGATGGGGACGGAGACGATACGCTCCCCAAGCGAGATCAAGGGGACGGCGAGAGTCACGAGCGCGACGTTCCGCGCCGGACGCGCGACCTTGGCGACGGACGAGGCGCGTAGCCACAGCGCCGCGATGAACAGGAGCAGGCCGTACGCGACCAAGCCCTGGATCCGGTAGTGTCCACGCGGTTCCGTGAGGGTGCCGCCCAGGAGGCCCGGCAGGAGGAGAAGCGCGGCTCCCATGAGCGCGAGCGGGCGTTCGCCTCCCCAGGCGCTCGCCGTGGGATAGCGAAGCGCCACGAGCGCCCCGACGAAGAGAAGGCTTCCCGTGAAGAGGCCGTCGGTCACGATGCCTGCCCGGCTCACGATGGTGGGAAACGCGGGGACGGTGAACAGGACCGTCGTGGCCGCATAGGCGGCCCCCACGAGACCCGCCACGAGGAGCAGGCGCCGCTCGCGGGCCTCGACGGGTCTCGGGAACCACAGGCCGACGAGGACCGCGGCGACGGCGGCAAGGCCGGCCGACGCTGCCCGAGGGAGGCCTCCCCAGACCGGGACGGGGAGCCCCATGCGACCCGCGTACTGGAAGAAGAACACGGCGCCGAACGTCACGCAGAAGACCGCGAACGCGAGCGTCGCGCGGCGTCGGGGCCGAAGCGTCGCCACCCATAGTCCGAAGAGAACGAGGAGGACGCCGCCCGCGAAATTGGAGACGAGCCAGAGCTCGACCATCAGGTCTGCCCCCGCCTGCCGTCCGTTGGCGTCGCGGCCGGGATCGGGGATGCGCCGTGCGCCTCGAAGCTCGTCGCATGAATCCGCCCCCCGACGAGGTCGACCCCCGCCCCGGTCTCGTCCACCCACGCGAGGAACGCCCCCCGGTCGTCGGCCGCGAGGCCGAAGTAATGTCCGACGCGCGAGGTCGGGATCTCGATGGTGCCGATGACGCGCGGAGGGGAGGCCGCGCCTCCGCGGACCGTGGCGAGGAGGAGGTCCGATCGGTCGCCGCCGCTCCGGACGTGGAACCACGCGACGTACGCCGTCCCGTCCGGGGAGACGTCGAGGGTCGCAAGAGACACGCCGGCGTTTTCGGGGACATCGAGGAGAACAGGCGGGCCCCACGTCGCGCCCCCGTCCCGCGACTCCCTCAGCGTGGGGGTCTCGAAGCCCTCCTCCCCTTCGACGAGCGAGGCGTACGCCAGCACGAGCCGTTCCTCGCCAAGGTTTCGCGCGACGCGCAGGCTCGGCCTCAGGGCTGCGGGAGCGACCTCCTCGGAGGCCCACGTCGCGCCGCGGTCGTCCGAGGTCGCGACGAGCAGCGTGCCGGCCACGCGGTCCGCATAGGCGACCACCCAGCGGCCATCGGTCAGGATGACGGGTGCGCTGCCGCCCAACCACTGGCCTTGCGCGACGAGCCCCGGCTCGGTCCACGTCCGGCCGCCGTCGCTCGACGAGGCGAAGGCGATGTGCTGCGTGCGGCGGGCCGCGCCCGGCTCCCCGACGCCAGTGATGGAGGACCACGTGATGAGCACCGTGCCGTCGGGGCCGACGGCCATCCATTCCTTGTCCGCGAACTCGTAGGACACCGCGGTTCTGTCCGGGAGGACGGGCCTCGCGGCTTCCGGGATCCCGTACAGGGCCGCCCCATCGCCCGCCTTCACGATGGACACCTCGGGCCACGTGAGCCCGCCGTCGCGGGAGCGCGCGACGAAGACGCTCCACCGCAGCGAGGGGTCCACGTTCCCGACGATGACGTCCTTGGTGACGGGGCCGGCAATAAGGACGGTGCCGTCCGGGAGGAAGGCGAAGTTCGGGTCTGAGAGGGAGTTGTAGCCGAAGAGCGGGTCGCGCGGGTCCTCGCTGGGGCCTCCCCGGAACAGGTCCGTCGTCCAGGTGGCGCCGCCGTCGCGCGAGACGCTCGTGACGCCCCAGCAGCAGAAGCTCGACGAGTTCGCCGGCAGGTCGTCCGCGAGGAACATGCGGCTTGCCGCGACGAGGTGGTTCGGGTCGTGCGGGTCGATGGCGACCGTCGGCTCGAAGTGACGGTAGCCGGTGCTGATGACGACGCGGCAGGCGTCTGCGCATGCGGGCGGGGGGTCGTCGGCGCCGGACGGTATGGAGCCCGACGGCGCGAGGCAGCCCGCGAGCAGCGCCACGGCGGCGACGATGGAGGCGGCCGACGTGGCCGTCGCAGCCGGCGAGATACCCTTCATGGCAGGCCTCCGGTCCGAGCATACATCACGAGGCCGGCCTTGACGCCGTCGATTTCGCGGCTGCGCGCAAAGGCCAGGTGCAGGACCCCGGACGTGTCGTACGTGAGGCCGAGGTTGTCGAGGAGCTCGTGGTTGCTCGTGCAACCCCCGCCCCTCACGCAGATGGGTCCCGTCTTGACCGGTTCCTCGGAGGCGTGTCCGATGCGCCACGGCGAGTCTTCGCCATCGCGGGTGGCGGCGAAGGCGAACCAGGGCGCGTCGTCCGCTGCGTCCTCCGGATCGCCCGTCGAGTCTCCGCCGTACCACGCGACCGCGACTTGCCCATCTCCTCGCGCCGCGAGCCACGGCTGAAAGTGGGTGCCGTTCGCCTGGATCGCGACGGGCGGGTTCCAGGTATGGCCGTCGGCGCTGCCCTCGGTGAAGAACAGAGCCATGTTCTCGCCGGCGCGCGCCGCCCAGCCGAGGAAGAGCCGCCCCTTCGCATCCGCGGCGCCTTGCAGGGGCAACAGATTGCCGGTGCCTTCGGGGACCGCTGCGACGAAGAACGACTCCCACGAGCGGCCGTCGTCAGGGCTCACGGCGACGCGCACGGCGGCGGGAAGGTCCACGCCGGCCCGGCCTGGCGCGAGCGGCCCGATGTCCAAGTAGGGAACGAAGATCGTCCCGCCCACGACGAGGGGACGAGCGTGCAAATGGACGTGGCCGGTCCGCCTCGGAGTCACGTCCACGGGCTCGCCCCACGTCTCGCCGTGGTCCGCGCTGAACACGGCGCGGGTGACCCCGGCCCCGTTCCCGACGAGGGATTGCGTCCTGTCGATGAATAGGTAGTACAGGCCGAGGCGGCCGTCGGGTCCCGCGGCGAGCCAGGGGCGGTCCGTGACCGCGGTCGGTTCCAGGGCGTCCGTCGCGGTGATCGTGACGGGATCCCGCGAGCGGCCGCCGTCGCTGCTTCGCTCCACGAGGTAATTCTGGGCGACGATGGGGCTCGGGACGCCGGGGGGCGGCCTCGCGGGCGCGCGGGCCCCCCAGTTCTCCAAGTAGTAGACCCAGCCGTCGGGGCTCGTGACGACGTCAGGGTCCAGGCTGCCGAAGGGCCCGCGAGTCCCGGGCGCCGTGCCGAGGGGGGTCGCGTGCATCGGCTCGCGGAGGATCGACCACGTCGAGCCGCGGTCGTCGCTCCGCCAGAGCCAGCCCGCGCCCTCGACGAGATTCGGGCGCTCCTGGTCGCCCGCCTTCGCGGCGATGAACAGGGTCCCGTCGGCCAACGCGGCGATGACGGGCTCCGCCCCGGCCGACGGTTGCGGCATGGCGACCTCGGGAAGGAAAAGGCGTTCCCCTTCTCCAAGTGCTTCGCCTTCCGCAGGAATGCCAGCCGGCGCCGCGCACCCGGCGAGAACGAGCGCGAGGCTGGCGAAGAGTGGCGTCGCTTTCACGAGCCCACCTCCGCCATCCAGCCCGCGCGCAGGACGAGCTCCAGCTCGGGGCGCGATTCCACGATGAGCCCGCGCCCGCCCTGCCACGCGATGTCGTCGCCGCCGTAGCTCCACGTGGAGTGCGTCGCGCTGCGCAGCCGCGTCGCGTCCGCGGAGGCGCCGCTCGGCCGCGTCCAGGAGCCCACCTCGCCGTCGTGCGCGAGGACGCCCCGTGAATCGAAGACGAGGTGGCGCAGCGAGCGGTCGACACCCTCGGAGCGTGGCTCGCCCGCGAGCCCGACGAGCGCGTGGAGCGCGTTGCCCGGCCCCGCGGCGCCGCCCGGGGACCGCGCGCTTTGCCACCCGTCCGGGAGCAGCGCGCGGATCTGCTGCGGCCCGGTCCAGGAGCGGCCCGCGTCGGCGCTCCAGGCAACGTGCGTGTCCCCGTAGATCGCGCCCGAAGCGTGGTACGGCCGGTTCGCGTCGAAGAGGAGCGCGAGCCGGCCGTCGGCGAGGCCGACGACGTGCGCCTCCACGTACATGACCTCCTCCTGCGTGACGAGGACCTCGCCGCGGACCTCGGTCGAGCCGCCCCCGGGGTCGAACGCGTACACGCGCACGTGGATGACCCTCGGCTCCCCGTCCCCGCCGCCGTAGCGCGGGCAGGCGAGGAACGCCTCGCCACCGGTTAAGGTCACGGCGGAAGGGTGGCCGCACCGGGCGCGCTGGTCCGGCTCCTGGCGCCGCCACGTCGCGCCGCCGTCGTCGGTCCACGCGACGTCGGCCTCCGGGACGTCTGGGTCTTCGCGGTTCCGCATGGTCACGAGGATGGCGCCGCTTGCGGGGTCGCGCGCGATGCGCGATGGGTGGTATCCGGGGTCGGCGAAGATGACCGGCTCGCTCCACGCCGAACCCAGGTCGTCGCCCCGGGTGTAGTAGATGCGCTCGCCGCCCTCGCTCACGGGCGCGAGGAGCGCGAATGGTTCGAGCCGTTTCGTGGTCCACCACGCGACGTCGGCGGCGTGGCCGGTGCTCGACGAGATCACGTCCGTGGCCGTGAGGTGGATCGAGCCGGCCTCGTCGAGGGCCACGCTCGCCGAGCGCAGGCACCGATGCACGTAGGGATCTCCCGGCGACGCGGGCACGGGTGGCGCCGACGGCCAGCGCTCCTCCCAGGTGCCGCCGCCGTCCGTGCTCACGTAGACCGCGATGCGGCAGTCCTCGATGATGCGCTCCTCGCCGGCGAGGCCGAGGACGTGATCGGGTGCCCGCTCGCCCGCGCCCACGGCGACGGCGACCACGCGGGGGTCGCGAGGGTGGAAGGCGATGCTCGGCTCCTGCGTCATCCGCTCGCCGGGGGCGATCGGAGCGAGGCAGGGGGCGGGGCTCGCCGCGTCGTCGCAGGCGTAGGCTCACCCAAGGCCGTCGCCTGCCCTCCCGGACGTGGAGGGGGCGGGCGCCGCGAGGCATCCCACGAGCGCGGCCGTGACGAGGAGCGCCACCGCCCACGCCGCAGACGATCCCGCCCTGCAAGGGGAGCTGCGGGCGTGCCGTTTCATGGTGCTTCCCCCGGCGCGGCCTCGCGGCTCAGATTCGGATCGCCGCCGTCGGTCGATTTGAGCGGGACGCCGTCCCGGAAGGGCGCAAAGATCCGCGCCGCGGCGTAGAGGAGGAGGATCGCACCCGCGGCGCGCATCACGGGCAGCGCAAGGTCCAGCCGCCACGCGGCCACGGCGGCAGCGAGCGCTCCGGCGCCCGCGATCGCGAGGGCGACGTTCCTCGCGACGCGCTCGTGCCCGGGGGGCGCCGCCGCGAGCCACCACAGCGCGGGTGCGACCCCGACGGCGATCCCGACCGCGTAGACGGATCCGACGTCGACGCCTCGGCGCATCTGGCCGATCACGGTCACGATCGGACCCGCGACGACGAGCAGCCTCGTCGCGACCGCGAGGGTCGGATACGCCCCGCGAGCCTCGCGGCCCTCAAGCGCCGCGGCGCGGAACCGCATCGGCCACGCGAAGAGCGCCGTGAGCAGCACCCAGTTGCCGACGAGCTGCACGATGCGCGCCATCTCCGCAAGACCGGGGCCGGCCGCGCCGAAGGCTCCGAAGTCCACGGGGTGCGCCAGGTAGTTCCGGACGTTCACGCCGGCGGCGTAGATCGCCGCGGGGAGCGCCCACGCGAGGACGCGCCACTCTTGGCGACGGATCGGCTCCGGGAAGAGGAAGAGGAGGAGGACGGCGCCGAGCCCGTAGGCGAGCTCGCCAACCGCGGTCAGGGTGGGGGCGAGCTGGGTCCGGTCGCTCGCGTGGACGAGGTTCGGGCTCCCGAAGAGGATCCCGAGGCCCGCGGCGAAGACGGCGAGCGCGGCGAAGCGGCGGTCGCGATGCGACCGCGACCGCCAAGCCGCGGCGGCTGCCGCCGCGAGGAGCAGGGAGCCGGCTCCGAGGTTGATCAGCCGGTGGGGCGCGAGATCGAGCTCAAGCGCCATGTCTCACCCCGGTGACTTCGCGCCCGACGATCACGGACCCGCCTCCGGTTCGAACGGGCGCGGCGGGTAGCTCGCGGTGGGCGTGTCTCCGCCGAGCGTCCCTTCGACGAGCGGCAGGACGAGGTGGCTCTGCGGGCCGATCGCGAGGACCGGCGCGTACCCTTGTGGTTGGCGCCCGAGGGGGTCGCCCGCGCTGATCGTGACGGCGAGGCGGTGGCCGGCCTCGAGGTGGGTCGCGAGGCTCGCGACGTCGATGCGCACGGGTGTTGGCGTGTTCACGGGGAACGGCTCGGCGACGTAGTTCCCGTGGAGGAAGCGGAGGTCGGCCGCCCCGTAGCGGAGCCAGCGCGCGCCCGTCGCCGTCGGGCCGGCGCAGCGGAAGTCCGGCGCGAGGTCGAAGACGTTCACGGTGAGCGTTCCTCCGGGCGCCGTGCTCGTGAGGTCGAGGAAGGCGAACGGGTTGCCGGCCACCGTCGTGCCGCTCTTCACGGGCGCGGTGGTCGCAACGACGCTCGTGGCGCCGGCCCCCGTGCAGAGCGCAGCCGTCGGGTCGTAGGGTGGCTGTCTCGGAATCCGTGTCGCGTTGTCCACGGTCCCGTTGCCCGTGGACGGCTTGCTCGGGAGCGGCCAGTTGCAGTTGCCCGAGATGCTCGTGCAGCGTTCGCCGCCCGGCGTGACGACATCAACGATCGTCGAACTCGAAGAGCCGGGCCCAGCGGCGAGCCGGGTGCCGTCCACGTACAAGGCTTCGAGTCGCGCGTCCGCCGGCGGCCACGCGCTCGACTCGCGCCAGGCTCCGCCGTCGTCCTGGTAATCGACGAGCCCGAGGCGGGGCGGCGAGCCGACGCCTTTGAGCCAGTAGTCGAACCAACGGAGCAATATCTCGGCCCAGTCCCAGCGGGCGCTCGCCGCGAAGGCTTCCCGGTCCGACTCCGAGACGCTCGACACGATCGCTTCGTCGGGCATGTCGTGGTCCCACTGGCCGAGGAGCATCTTGACGGGGACGCCGCGTTCGCTGAGGGTCCTCGCCCATGGCACAACACCGCCCATGCGCACGCTCGCGTCCGTGAAACCGTGGACGACGAGGACGCTACCCGCGAAGCCCTGCTCGACGGCTGGC
>JBQTJL010000462.1:0-6823 GCA_052387135.1 Methanobacteriota archaeon
GCACTCCGGCAATGCACCGTGACGAAGCCGCCGAACGTTCCCTGGGCGAGACATCCTTCGGAATTTCAGGCGCCCTTGAACGGGACGGCGTCGCTCGAGCGCGCCACCAACACGTAGTCCCCGACGACGCGGCCGTCCTCGTCGAGAAGGAGCGCGGGGGCGAGAGCGTTGCCTACGCCCCGGAATTGCGCGACGCCGGGAAGTCCGGAGACGTCGCCGCCGTCCTGGAAGAGGAAGCAGCTTGAGCCCGCGAAGAGGTCGCCGACGATCCGCATCTCGCCGACGCAGCGAGGGTCGCTTCCGCCGAGCGCGCCGCCCGCGTCGAGGGCGAGAGGCCCCGCGGAGGGGACGTTCTTCGCGCCCGGCGTGATCGTGAACGTGCCGGAGCGCACGGTGGGCCCGCCGCCCCACGCGCACTGGAGCACGTCGTCGGCCGCGGTGAACGTGGCCATCGGGAGGGTCGAAAGGAGGGCGAGCGCGACGAGCGGCGCGGATCGGCGGACGTTCATGCCCACGGATGGCCGCAGGGTTTATATCTTGTTAAGCATCTGCTTAATTAGATGGAAGAACGGGCGCTCCGGGCGGTCCTCAACCCGCATCGGCGCGAGATCCTCCGCCTCGTCTGGTCCCGGGAGCTCGCGTCGCGCGAGATCGCCACGCATTTTGCCGTCTCGTGGCCGGCCGTCTCGCAGAACCTCCGCGTGCTCCGCGAGGCGGGCCTCGTCCTCGAGCGTCGCGAAGGGAACCGTCGCCTCTACCGGGCCCGGCGACGGGGTCTCGGGCCGGTCGCGGCGTTCCTTCGCGAGATGTGGCGGGACGACCTCGGGCGCCCGAAGCGGCTCGTCGAGGCCGAGGTCCGGCGGGGACCGCGATGACCGGGAACGAAGAGGCGGTCGAGGTCCGGATCCAGGCGCGCCCCGAGGAGATCTTCCCGTACCTCGTCGAAGGGGACCAGTACCGGCGGTGGCAGGGCTTCGCGGCGACGCTCGACGCGCGGCCCGGCGGAGCGTTCGAGGTCGCGATGACGCCTCGGAGCCGCGTCCGGGGCCGGTTCGTCGCGGTCGAGCCGCCCCGGCGGGTCGTCTTCACGTGGGGCTGGGAGGTCGGGGCCGAGCGAGGGCCGAGCGGCGCGGATCCGCCGCCGGGCATCCGGGAGACGCCGCCGGGCTCGACGACGGTCGAGATCCTGCTGATCCCCGAAGGCCGCGAGACGGTGGTCCGCCTCCGGCACGTCGGGCTCGGGGCCGACGCCGCGGGCACGCATCGCGCCGGTTGGGTCGGCTACGTCGGGCGCCTCGCGACGGTGGTGCAGGGCGGGGACCCGGGACCCGAGCCCCTCCTCGCCATCTACGGAGCTTGAGGCAGGACTTCGCGGGCCCCGGTCGCACGGAACGTCATGGGGGCCCGTACCCTCCGCCGCCCGGCGTATCGATACGAAGACGGTCGCCCTTTCGTAGGCGGACCACGCCTTTCGACGGCAAGGGGGCGGTTTCTCCGGCGCGAATGATCACGTTCCGTCCCGGCGCCCCGTCGCTGCCGCCCGAAAGGCCCCACGGCCCGCGTCGGCGCCGGTCCGTAAGGAGGCTCGCCACGGCCTCGTCGCAGAGGACCTCGGTCTCGCGGACGAGCCCTTCGCCGCCCGGCCGCCGGCCGCGACCTCCGCTGCCGGTCCGAAGCCGGTACGCCCGGATCCGAAGGGGGTAGGCGTGCTCCAACGCCTCGATCGGGGTGTTCCGGGTGTTCGTCATGTGGGTGTGGACGCCGGACATTCCGGCCCTCCGCGGATGCCCGCCCTCGCCGCCGCCGAGCGTCTCGTAGTAGGTCCACGCGGGCCCGCCGATCGTGATGTTGTTCATCGTCCCTTGGGACGCCGCGGGAACGCGGTCCGGGCAGATCCCCGCGAACGCGCGAAGGAGCGCGTCGACCGTGCGCTGGCTCGTCTCGACGTTGCCGGCCGCGACCGCGGCGGGAGGCCGCGGGTTAAGCAGCGAGCCGGGCGGCGCCGTGGTCGTGACGCGCCGCGCGACGCCGGCGTTCGGCATGATCTCGCGGGGAAGCAACGCGCGGACCACGTACAAGGTCGCGGCCTCGGCGACCGGGAGCGGCGCGTTCACGTTCCCCGCGCTTTGCCGCGCCGTCCCCGAAAAGTCGACGTCGATACGCGCGTCCGAGATCCGGACGCGGACGCGGACGGGAAGGTCGTCCTCGACGATGCCATCCCCCTCTAGGAAATCGACGCCGACCGCCTCGCCTTCGGGAAAGCGCGACAGGGCGGCCGCGGTGAGCCGCTCGGAGGCGTCGAGGAGCGCGGCGGCGGTCCCGGGGAAGTCCGCGTCGCGGCGCGCGATCTCTTGGATGCGCCGCGCCCCGACCGCGTTCGCGGAGAGCTGGGCGCGGAGGTCTCCGTGCCGTTCCGCCGGCGTGCGGACGTTCGTAAGCAGGATCTCGAGCACGCTGTCGTTCATGCGGCCGCCCTCGAGGAGCTTCACCGGCGGAAGGACGAGGCCCTCCTCGAAGATCTCGCGGGACGCGGCGGGCATCGAACCCGGGACCGACCCGCCGACGTCCGCATGGTGCGCGCGGTTCGCGGCGAATCCGATCCGGACGCCGTCGAGGAAGACGGGCGCGATCATCGTGATGTCCGGGAGGTGCGTTCCGCCTCGGTAGGGATCGTTGAGAAGGATGACGTCGCCTTCGGCGATCTCGGGGAACCGCGCGAGCGCGGCCGCGACCGAGGCCGGCATCGCGCCAAGGTGCACCGGGATGTGCTCGGCCTCGGCAAGGAGCCGGCCCTCGGCGTCAAACAGCGCGGAGCTTGCGTCGCGGCGCTCCTTGATGTTCGGGCTGAACGCGCTCCGCTGCAGCGTGACGCCCATCTCGCGCGCCGCCGCTTCGAGGAGGCCGCGCGCGATCTCGAGTCGAGCGCCTTCGATCACCGGCGGAACCTCCGGCGCTCTGAAAGGAGGAAAGGAGATAGGCGGGGTCGGAGTGGCTCCCGTCGACCCGTCCAGTTCACTCCGTCCTTCCTTTCCCCTTTCATTCCTTTCCTCCCGAAACATCGACGAGAAGCGTCCCGCGCGCGTCCATCACAAGCGTCGCCCCGGTAGGCACGAGCAGGGTAGAGCCTGCGTCTTCTACGACGGCGGGGCCCTCGAGCCGGTCGCCCGGCGACAGCGCGCCTCGCGGCCATACATCGGCTTCGACTGGCGTCCCGTCGACGACCATCCGCCGCCGACTCCGGCCCGCCCCTTTCTCCTTTCCCGCGCTTTCCGGCATGCCCATCGGGTCGACCCGCGCCGGAAGCGACGCCGTGACCGTCACGCGCAGGTTCACGATCTCGACGGCGGCCCCGGGCACGTCGTATCCGAACGCGCGGGCGTGCGCCTCCGGGAACGCGCCGGCCACGCTTCGGACGTCCTCGGGGGTCGCGAGGGGGATCGGGAGTTCGAAGGATTGGCCCCGGTAGCGCGCGTCGCAGATGTAGCGGGTCCTGGTACCCTCGAAGGAAAAGCCGTCCGCGACGAGGTCGGCGTGCACTTCCTTTGCGAGGGCGGCGAGCGCCTCGGGCGCCCCGTCCACGTCCGGTCGAAGCCATGTCCGGACGCCGTCCCGCCGAAGGTCGGCCGAGAGGAGTCCGATCGCGCAGGCGACGCCGGAGCCCGTCGGGACGAGGACGCGGCCGATGCCGAGGCCGCGGGCGAGCGCCACCGCGTGGAGGGGCCCCGCGCCGCCGAACGCGACGAGGGCGAAGTCGCGCGGGTCGTGCCCGCGGGCGGTCGTCGCAAGGCGCGCGGCCGCGAGCATGTTCGCGTCCGCGACGTCGAGGATCCCCTGCGCCGCCTCCTCGATGCCGCATCCCAACGCGTTCGCGATGTGGGAGACGGCGCGTTCGGCGGCCTTCGTCTCGAGTTCGAAGCGGCCGCCGAGCAGGGTGCGGAGGTGTCCCAGCACGACGTGAGCGTACGTAACCGAGGGCTCCGTGCCGCCGCGCCCGGAGCACGCGGGGCCCGGGACGGCCGCGGCGGATTCGGGCCCGACCTTGAGGAGGCCGCCCTCGTCGACGCGCGCGAGGCTTCCGCCGCCGGCCCCGATCGTCGTTACGTCGAGCATCGGCGTGCGGATCGGCAGCCCCCCGATCTCGCCTTCCGACGTTTCGCGGACCGCGCCGTCGAGGACGACGCAGAGATCGGTCGAGGTGCCGCCCATGTCGAAGCCCAAGAGACGCGGTTCAGCGGACGCGCGCGCGAGCGCGCCGCAGAACGCCGCGCCTCCGGCGGGCCCGGAGAGGACCGTCGAGACGGGGCGGCGCGCGGCAAGTCGCGGCGAAAGGATCCCGCCGGCGGATTCGAAGAGGAAGAGAGGCGCACGGATGCCGACGGTGCGGAGGCCTTCCTCGAAGCCTTCGAGGTACCGTCGCATCACGGGAAGAAGGAACGCGTTCGCGACCGTCGTCGAGGCGCGCTCGTACTCGCGGAACTCGGGCGAGACGTCGGACGAGAGGGAGACGGGAAAGGAGGAAAGGAAGGGTCGGAGCGCCTGTTCGTGGGCCGGGTTCGCGTACGAGTGGAGGAGGACGACGGCGACGGCGTCGTGGCCCGCGAGGCGACCGGAGAGCGCCCGGAGCGCCTCCGGGGACAGCGGCTCGACCTCGCGGCCTTCCGGGTCGAGGCGACCGGGGATCCCGAAACGGCTTGCCCGCGGGACGAGCGGGGGCGGTCGCCCGACAGAGAGGTCGTAGAGGGACGGACGGTCCTGCCGCGCAATCTCGAGGAGGTCCTCGAACCCCTCGTTCGTGACGAGGGCGACCTTCGCGCCGCGGCGCGTAAGGAGCGCGTTCGTCGCGACGGTGGTCCCGTGGGCGACGTGCGTGACGCGGGCGGGCGGGACGCCGGCCTCGTCGAGGATCTCGACGAAGCCCCGGATCGCGCCCTTCGACGGATCGTCCCGCGTCGTCGGCACCTTGTGCGTCGCGAGCCGGCCGTCGCCGGGGTCGAAGAGGACGCAGTCGGTGAACGTTCCGCCGACGTCGCAGGCGAGGAGGACCACGTGGGCCCATGGATTGTTCGCTAGATAAACTGTCATGGCGCTACATGCGCGGCGGCGGAGCCGCCGCTACACGCCGAACAGCAGCGCCGCCGCGAGCCCGACCGAGACGAGGAGGGCCGCGCCCCCGAGGGCGTTCCCGAACCACCCGTTCCGCCGCGCGCCGACGAGGTCCCGACGGTTCACGGCGAAAAGGAGCGCCGCCGCGACGATCGGGAGGAGGAGGCCGTTCGCGGCCTGCGCGAGGACGATCGCGGCAAACGGCGTCGCGCCGTAGACGGCCGCGACGAGTCCGGCGCCGAGGACTCCGATCCACGCGAGGCGGAACCGGGGCTCGCGGAAGTCGTCCGGAAACCCAAGCGCGTGCGCCGCGACGAACGCGGCCGCAAGCGGCGCCGTGATCGCGCTCGTGATACTCGCGGCAAAGAGCCCGAGCGCAAACAGGAGCGTCGCGCCGCGCCCCGCGACGGGTTCGAGCGCCGCGGCAAGCTCGGTCGCGCGGGTGGGCTCGGCGCCCGGGAGCGCGGTCGCGGCCGTGACGACGAGTGCCGCGGTGAGCAGCCCCCCCAACCCGATCGCGGCCGCAAGGTCGAGGCGGGCCCGCCCGAGGTCCGAGACGCCCCAGCCGTGGCGCTTCACGAGGCTCCCGTGGAGGAACAGGTTGTACGGGACGACCGTGGTCCCGACGAGCGCCACGACGAGGAGCAGGCTCCGGTCGGGCAGGGTCGGGACGAACCCGCGGGCCACCTCGCCCCACGCGACCGGAAGGAAGAAGAGGTCCGCAAGGAACGCGACCGCCATCACCGCGACGAGGCCTGCGAGCACGCGTTCGATCGCCGCGGTCCGCCCGAACCAGAGGAGGAGGAACGCGACGTCGGCGGCGGCGACGAGGGTCACCCATCGCGGAGCGCCCGATACGGATTCGACCGCGACCGATGTCCCGAGAAGGTTCCCGGTCTCGAACGCCGCGGCTCCGAACACGACGGCGACGAGTACGAGTCCGGTGACGACGCGTCGCAGCGTCCGCGAGGCGGCAAGGTCCGGGAGCGCTTCGCCCAAGGTCTTCCCCGACGCGATCGTGAACCGCGCGGTGGCCTCTTGGAGGACGACCGTGACGAGCGTCGAAAGAAGCACCGCCCAGAGGAGCGCGGGCCCGAACCGGGCGCCGGCGAGCATCGCCGTCGTCACGGTCCCAGGGCCGACGAACGCCGCCGTCACGACGAAGCCCGGCCCCCACGCGCGCCGCACGTAGGCGCGATGACGGTGAGGGGTTATGAGGGATGCGAGAGGCTTATGGGCCGGCGGCCGGTTCTGGTCTCGGGGAAAACCATGAGGATACTGATGGGCGCCGTCCTGCTGTTGAGCTTGGTCGCGATTTCCGGAACCGCGGACGCGCGCGCTCCGCCCTGCCCGACGTACGCGGCGGCCGCCTGTCAGCCGTGCCCGGGAGGCGCGGCAGGGTTCCGCGAATGCGACCCCACGTGCGGCGTCACCGGGGTCCAGTCGTGCCTCCGGCAACTCAACGACCGGGTCTGCAAGGCGACCGACCCGAGCCCGTGCGAGGCGTGACGCGCCGGGTTCGCATACTTCGGAGCGCGCACCGCGTGTCGCCGCGCGAAACTATATGGGGCTTCCGGTCAACTGGGGTGGCTGGAGGCATGCGGATCGCCACGTTCCCATTGGTTCGCGGCCTTGGTCGCCTGAACGCTGGCGCGGCGAGCGGAGCGTCCGCCATCGTCCTCTTCGCGACCGTGAGCGCGGTGTTCGGCGCGGGCGGGGC
>JBQTJL010000463.1:0-8217 GCA_052387135.1 Methanobacteriota archaeon
ACCCTCGGGATCGACGAAGCGATTCCTCGTGGCTAAGAGACGGGAAACTCAGGTCATCACTGGTCACCACGCACTCGTCACCTTGTAACTCCCTCTCCTCGGCTCATAGATCCGCCCTTCCTGCTTGAGACGGGCAAGGATGTCGCGCACCTTGTCTTCCGGCACTTCGTTGCGGAGGCGCTCGACGATGGATTCGGCGGCGGCGCCCTCCTCGCGCCCGGCGGAGAGCTCCTGGACCGCGTGGATCACGAGCTGGATCCGCTCGCGTTGCGAGTGCCCGATGCCGCTTGTGACGCGGTCGATGTCCATGCGCCCGTCCTCGCCCGCGACGCGCCGGAGGTAGGTCTCTACGATCTTGAGGGCTCGCTCGGCGTCCTCTTCCGCGACCTCGTCCGCGAGCCGGATCCGCGCCGAGGCCTCCGCAAGCCGGACGTAGGATTCGAGCTGGCGGGCCGTGAGCGGGACCGGCCCGCGGCCTTCGGGGCCGGCCTGGCGGCGGAGGCCCACGTAATAGTCCTTCAGATACGCCATCGCGCGCTCGGTGATCACGGGGAAGCAGTGGCGCTTCGCGTACGCGACGAACTTCCGCAGGAACTCGGGCTTCACGACGGGCTCGACGACGACCATCGCCTGCTCCTCGTCCGCGTGCGTGTAGAGGCCATCGGGGTTCGCCCGCACGTATTCCCGGATCTCGCCGGCGCGGTGGACCTTCAAGATGTGCGTCGCGAGGCGCTCGTCCTTCTCCGCGTCCGGCTTGTCCGTCATGCTGAAGATCAGGTCGAACCTCGAGAGAAGGGGCGGCGGCATGTCGATCTGTTCGGAGATCGGCGTGAACTCCTCGAACCGGCCGAACTTGGGGTTCGCCGCGCCGAGGATCGCGCATCGGCTCTGGAGCTGCGCCGTGATGCCGGCCTTCGCGACGCTGATCGTCTGCTGTTCCATCGCCTCGTGCATCGCGCTTCGGTCTTCTTTCTCCATCTTGTCGATCTCATCGACGCAGGCGATGCCCTTGTCGGCGAGCACGAGCGCGCCCGCCTCGAGCGTCCACCGGCCTTCGCCGAGCTCGTCGCGGACGGCGGCCGCGGTGAGGCCGGCCGCGGACGTGCCTTTTCCGGAGGTATAGATGCCACGGGGCGCCAGACGCGCCGCGTAGCGGAGGAGCTGGGACTTTGCGACGCCGGGGTCGCCCACGAGGAGGACGTGGATGTCGCCGCGGAGGCGCGAGCCGTCCGGAAGGTGCTTGGCGACGCCTCCGAGCAGCTGGAGGACCAAGGCCTCCTTCTCGAGCTCCATCCCGTAGATCGTGGGCGCGATGCTGGCGACCATCTTCCGGTAGACCTCGGGGTCGCCTGCGAGCGTCTTGATCGCGGCCTCGTCCTCGGGCGAGATCTTCACTTCCTCGTATTCCTGCTGCTGCATCTCGACCGAGACGCCGGCGACGTGGAGGTCGAAGATCCGCGTGACCTGGCCGGATTTCTTCTGCTGGCTCATCCCGAGGATGCCCGTCACCGCGACCCGGTCGCCGGGCGCCACGCGGCCCACGAGGTCGTCCTCAACGTACACGTTGAGGCGGCGCGGCTGCTCGCCGCCGCGAAGGCCCTCCGGGGTCTCTTGGAGCTCGATGAACTGGTGGTCGACGAACCGGCTGCCTTCCGCAAGCAGCTTGAACGCCTGCTCGCCGCCGCCGCGCCCGCATCCGCCTTGGACCTCGGGGCATTCGATCGGCGTCTTGAAGACGAGGAACTCTTCCTGCGGGACCTTGAAGAGGGTCCCGCACCGGTTGCACTGGAACAGCGCGTCCGCGACCTTAGGACGCACGTCGGTCGCCTTCTTCACGAGTCCCTCTATGGCAAGGAGGCGCCCCACGTGCTCGCTCCGCAGGTGCCGGACCTCGACCCGGTCCGCCTCGAAGAGCCCGCCGATGCGGACCTTGAGCTTCGGCTTTTCGGTGAGCGTCGGAAGGTCGACCTCGTCCAGCGCGCGCTCTGCGAACGTGAGGGATCGAAGGGGCTTCCGGAGCGTGGTCTCCGCGAGCGCCTTGTTGTGCCGGTCGAGCTCGAGGAAGGGGACGTCGACGCTGCGCCGGATGGGGTATTCCATCGCGGCTGCCTCGATGCGGGAGCGCTGGGTGCGGAGGAAGTCCTTCCAGCGCGCAAGGAGGTCTTCGTCGGAAAGTTCGGTCTGGAGCGTGATCGCCATCGTCCGTCCCCGTGTCCTAGGCCAGGCTGTAGGGGGTCGGTCTCCTCCCCTCCACACCCACGTGCGCGACGCAGGCGCTGGGCGCGCCGGTGTCCGCATCCGCGGTGATGCCGATGCCTCGATTTGTAGCTAGCGATAGAAGTATCGGCCCCTCCATATGCATTGAGGGGGGAGGTCGGCGAAAGTCTCATGCTGGAGCGGAAGCGGCCCGCGCCGCGTGCCTCCAATGGGCCACGATCTCGGACGCGACGATCCAGGCGCTCAAGGGCCGTGGATCGATGCTCCAGGGTTCGCCGAGCTGGGCGACGTCGCTCTTGTATGCACCCTTCGGGAAGCCCCCGAGGACGAACGCCAGATGCGCATGTCGGGCCGCGACCGGCGGCAGGGCCGTCGGAAGGTCGACGTGCGGCGCGCGCTCGTCGAGGACGATCGTGTGGTCCGCCTCGGTGCGCTTTACGGCCTCGCGGAGCGGGACGCCCGATGAGAGCGACAGGAGCGGCGGGCCGTCGGCCGGGCCGGCCTTCCCGTCACGGAACACCTGTTCCATGAGCCCGGCGAAGCGATCGAAGCTCCGCATGATCCGGGTGTCGGGACGGACCGTGATGAGCTCGTCGTTCCGGGTGTGGATCGCGACCCGAAGGCCGCCGTCGAGGTTGAGGATCGAGTCGAGCGTCGAAAGGAGGAAGAGATGGACGATGTCGGGGCGACCGCGGCGGTCGCCGTCGGGGACGCCCCGGAGCGCCGCGTGGTGGAGGCTCGAGTCAAGAAGCGGCCGTCCCGGCCGCGCGCCGCGCCGCGCGGTCGCGGCTCGTACGGCCGAGTGGTCTCGGATCGCGTCCGGGACCGGTTCGAGTTCCGCGTCGGCAAGGAGGAGTGTCAGCACGAGGGGGCCGAAGGAAGCCGCGCTAGAAGAGCTTTGCCTGTCGGCCGGCTCCTTTGAGGCTCGCCTCGTCGTACCCGAAATGCTCGAGGATGCGGAGTGCCGTCGGAAGGACCTGCTTGTCGACGTAGTAGTCCGCGTCGATCTCGTCCCCGGGACCGAGGAGCTCGACGAGCTTCGTGCGGTCCGCGAGGGCGTCGTGGCGGCGCCCCTTCACGACGACGTAGGCGACCTTCGAGCCGACGCGGACGTCGAGGTCGGGATGCTCCTCGACCGCGCGCTCGATCGCGGCGGCGTGCGCCGGGCGCGCCTTGTACGTGGCGGGGCGCTGGGTGAGCGTCTTGTGGATCGCGAGAAGCTCGATCGGGACGCGGCCGTCGCGGATCGAGGCGACGGTCTCGCGGACGGTCGCGGCGGCCTTCTCCGGCGCGCGCTCGCGGAGGATCGTGTCGAGGACGCGGGCCTGGATGTCCTTTGCGAGCGCACACCAGTCGCCGCGGCGGGTCTCGAGCCCCCGGACGACGAGCTCGTCGTCGTCGGTGAGCCCGGCGTAGCGCTTCTTGCTTCCGGTGAAGAAGAGGACGCGGAAGCGGGGTTGGCGCTCGAGCTCGACCGGGTACCGCTCGTTCACCGAGGCAAGGAACTCGTCGATCTCCGGGCATTCCCGGACGAAGAGCGAGTCCGTGTCGCCGTACAGCACTTCGATGCCCCGCGCGCGCGCATCCGAACGGACGCCGCGGATGAGTTCCCGGCCCCATGCCGCGGTCGCCTCGGCGCATTCGCGCGCGTACCAGCGGGCCCCCATCCAGCCCATGTAGCCATAGAAGGCGTTCGTGAGGACCTTGAGGGTCCGTTGACGCGCGTCCGCGACGACCCAGTCGGGGGAGCCGGAGGCGAGGCGCTTCAGGTCCTTCTTGAGGGTCCGGCGCCGCGCGACGAGTTCCCGGACGATGCTCGGGAAGAACCCTTCCGGCCGCGCGCGGAGCCGGTGCCCGACCTCGGGCGCGACGTGCACGCCCTCGCCCTCGCCTTCGCCCTCGCCTTCGCCCTCGCCCCGCCGTACGAGCGTCTCCGGACTCACGTTGTGGGCGACGATGAGGCTGGGGTACATCGCACCGAAGTCGAGCGGGACGACGGCCTCGTGGAGGCCCTTCGGCGGCTCGAGTACGAGGCCTCCTTCGTACACGTCCTCGACGTCCTCGGCGTTCCGCGCGGGCGCGACGAGCCCGCGGCGCTGGGCTTCCCTAAGGAGGAGCCATTCGACCTGTCGCCCTCGTCCCATCGCGGCGACCGCGGTCAACGGTTGGCCGAGCAGGCGCGATAGCTCGACCTGGAGCGGAAGGAGCCGGAGACCGACGCCGAGGGTCGACGCCGCATCGTCCTTCGCATAGGCAAGGAGCGTCGCGCGACGGGCCGGGTCGTCCCAGTACCGGTGGATCTCGCCCTTCGGGACCGTGGTGCGGTCGGCCGCCGCCTGGACGCCGAGGTGCTCGGCGACGGCAGGCAGCGTGCGGACCTTCACGTCGGGAAGATCGCGTTCCGCGACGCGGAAGAGGTCGACGTTCGCCCGGCCCCCGATCTCGTAGAGCGAGAACCGGCCGACCGAGCGCGCCGCAGGCGGCGTCCCGTCGCGGCCCACGCCGAGGGGGACCCCGAGGCGCTTCGCGCGGGCGACGAGGTACGGCCAGTCGAAGCGGTCTCCGTTGTACGTGAGGACCACGTCGGGGTCGAGGGCGCGGATCCGGTCGACGAAGTCCGCGATCAGGGTCCGCTCGTTCCCGCCTCCGTCGAGGATCTCGGGCTCCGCGTCGGGCCGCGCGATCGCGGCAAGGAGGATCGGGTCGCGGTCCTCGTCGGGCACGACGCGCGGGTTGTAGACCTCGAGGTCGAACGCGACGAGGGAAAGGGACGGAAGGGACGAGAGGGGGACCGGAGCGGGGGCCGAGGTCGCCCGGAACCGCCCGGGGATCTCCGGGTCCGGCTCGACCTTGGCTCGGACGCCGTCGAGCGGGGAGATGCGCCGGTCGATCACGTAGCGGGACGCGTACACGATGTCCGCTTCGCGGACGCTCTCGATGCCGGAAAGCTCGCCGATCCGCCCCCGGAACCGAGGGACGTCCTCCGGGTGCCGGGTGACGACCCGAAGGAGGGGGCGCCGTGCGAGTCCGTCGGTCCGTTCGACAGCTTCGACGCGGACGATCCCGCCCTCGGGGCCGGAGAGCGCCCCAACGTTCCGCCGCGTGGCATCCACGTCCGCGCCCGTCTTCGGCACCGCGTAGAAGTAGGGCTCGAACGAGTCATCGAGGACCTGCACGGTGTCGTGGTCGGTCTTCACCCAGAGACGCACGACGGCCCGCCCGCCGATCGTGACGTAGTCGGTGTCCAGCAGGACCCCCTGGATCTCGTCGACCGGCACATCGCCGCAACCGGTGCCGCGGATTATGAACTATCCTCAACAGGCGAGGGGGCCGACCTCCGGGACCGGCTTGCCGCAGGCGGTGTTCGAGAACGGTCCCGCGCCGCCGAGGTTCGTCGCGCGCACCTTATAGTAGTAGCTCGCGGTGGGCGCAAGGAGGCTCACGGAATCCGTGTACGTCGTCGTGGCCGGCCCCACGGAGGTAAGGTACGACTCGGAGCCCGGCGCCGTCCCTCGGTAGATGTCGTACCCCGAAAGCGGAAGGCCGTTGTTCGTCGACGGGGCGGTCCAGGAGAGCGTGATGAGGCCCGCCCCCGCGCCGGTCGCCTGAAGGTTCTGCGGTGCGCTCGGGGGCCCGCAGCGGAAGCTGCCCGTCCCGATCACGGGGTTCGACCCGCCCGGGATGTTGATCGCGTAGACCGTCACGCTGTGCGTCGCGCCGTTCAACCAGCTCGTCGGCGGCGCCCAGTCGTATCCGTGGGTGCCCGCGATCCCGTACGCGGCGTTCACGTCACCCCGGAACACCGACGTCGCGCCCGTGTTGTAACCGGTCCCGTCGATGTAGACGTGGACCTGGATGCTCACGTCGCTCTCGTCGACGTCGAACGCCCAGCCTCGCACGCTCGTGCAGGTGACGGCGTCGACGACGCCCGTCGGCGCGTCGTTCGTGTAGAGGACGCGAAGGCCCGCAAGGTCGCCCGAGCCGAGGGTCCGTTTCGTGGTCCCGGAGGAGATTGTCGGGTTCATGACCTGGTTGCCGTCGTTTATGTGGTCGAGCCCGAGCGCGTGCCCGGCTTCATGGGTCGCGACGCTCTGGACGTCGAACCTCCCCGAGACCGCCCCGTTCGACCACGCGTCCGAATCGTCGAATTGGACGTCGAACTGGGCCATATGGTCGTAGGGCGTGCCGGTGTAATACCAGTAGCTTGCGACCGCGAGGTAGTTCTGGTTCACGGCGCGCCAGAAGACCGCGTTCGTGCCGTCGAACGCCATCGTCGTGATCGCGGTCGAGCCGTCGTAGGTCCAATCCATGAACGATGGCCCGTCGTTTTCCCAGGCCGCGAACCCGGCGTTCACGAGCGCGCCTTCGCCCGAAAGGTCGCCGGTGTTCTCGTTCACACGGTAGTGGACGGGAAGCGCCGTGACCTTCCATTTGGGGCCCTCGAGGCAATAGCCGGATCCACACGCGGTCGCTTCCTCATGGATGGGCGCGCCGGCCGGTGCCTGCTTGCCTTGGTCGCCGCCGACGACGCGGTACACCTCGTCGCCGGCCGGCGCAAGGAACAGCCGGGCCCGTTCGCCGCCGCGGAACACGGCCTGGTGCGTCGTGACCTGGACGAGGTCGTCGACGCGACCGCCTCGAGTCTCGACCGTGATGGTCGGCGCGGGGTCCCCGCGCTCGACGCGGTCCACGGCGAAGGTCGTGTACGACAGGATCTCTCCTTCGGGGCTCCACGCGGACCGCGTCTCGCCCGCGACCCCTCGGACGATCACTGGCGCCGCGCCGACGTCGACCTTCGGCCCGCGCGCAGGTTCCGGGTATTCCTCGAGGCCCGGCGGCGTCGCCGAAGCGGTCGGAAGCGGGCCCGCGATCGCGGGCACGATGAAGGCGATCAACAGCAATACCCGGAGCCCGGCGTGGGCCTCTCGCTCCCCGTTCGACCGCAGTTTCCCAACTCCCTGCATGGATTCCCGTCCGTGGATAAAACAAATCGCGTGAATTGATATGGAATCAGAACAGGTGCTCGCGGACGGTCCGGGCCGGGCCGCCGACCTCGAGGCGCAACGTCTCGAGGCCGAGCCCCCGGAGGCGCCGCTCGACCTCGGGCACGGACGCGGGCTCGGTGTTCACGTAGCCCGTCGCGCCCGTGTCGAAGCTGAACCAGGCTGCGAGCCCTTCGCCGCGCATCGCCCGGACCTCGTGCATCACGGCGATCGATTGTGGGCGCCAGAGGATCTGGGCGGAGGCGCCCGTGAACGTGACGGCGTGAAGGCTCAACGTGTCCCGCTCGGCGATCTCGCACAACGACGCAAGGTCGCCCTTCCGGATCGCGCGGTCGGCCGCTTCGAGGACCGGCGGAAGGTAGGCGAGGCGCCCCGCAAAGAGCGGCGACGTGGGCGCCTCCCGGTGCGAGTCTTCGGTCGATTTGAGGGCGAGTACGAGCGGGGACACGATGCCCAGCCGCAGCTTCGACGGGATCTCCTCGGAGAACGTGTCGGCGTCGCCCTTTCCGGCATAGAGCCGCGAAAAGCCGCCGGTCACGGACCGGGCGGCACTCGCGGCGCCGCGCCGCGCGAGGATCGAGACCTCCTTGTGGGTGAGCGAAAGGCCGAGCGCGTCCTGGGCGGCATAGGCGAGGGCCGCAAAGCCCGAACTCGAGGCCCCGAGGCCGACGTTCGACGGGAAATCGTTGCGGCTTGACACCCGGGCCCGCGTCGCGACCTTCGCGCGGGCGCGGACCGCGTCGAGGACGGCGACGACGCGCTCCAGAGGCCGGCCGGACACGCCCTTTCCGTCGATCTCCGCCTCGTCGGCCCGAAGGGCCGGCCCGAACTCGACGGTCGTGTGCGTCCGGACGGGCCCGGTCGCGACCGAGATCGAGTCGTGGAACGGGATCCGGAGGGCCTCGTCGCGTTGGCCATGGTATTTCACGAGGCCTTGGATGGGGTGCGCGACGGCGCTCGATTTCCCGGTCACGCGCCCCGGGACGTCGCGCAAGGA